>JADHMQ010000003.1 GCA_016779935.1 Flavobacteriales bacterium | reverse complement strand
ATGGGGCAGCATCAGTTGCTGACCAATTGAATGTTACTCTATTGTGGATGATGTTATCCACTGTTAAGCCTGAAGGAATTATATCACATGGGTCTGCTCCTGCGGGCTCTCCAATAGTGAAGTCTATCTCTGAAATACAATCAGAAGTAATATCGGTTACAGTAAGGATAAAGTCTCCCGCAGATAATGCAAATGGATTTTGTGGAATCCCTATGGTGTTAAATATGGTTACATTATAGTTAGAGGAGCCTCCTTGACCTGTTGCCTGAACACTACCATCTGAAGCTCCTGTTGAAGAGACATCAGTTGTACCAAGTAATACTGCTGTGAAATCACCACAGTATGTACAGCTGCCATCGTCTTCAGTAGCGTTAGGATTATAGTTATCCGCATTTGCATCTGTACAGCCTTGTACTATTGGAATAACAGAATCAACGGTAAAAGAAACATTGTCAAAATAAATGATATTATCTTGTGTTCTTACATTTAAATCAAAGTCAGGAAAAATGACAATTTGGTCTAGAACCTCAGGGTAAATGCCAATATAAGCAGAAAAGTCAAAGGTTAATTTCTCCCATTGATTTATCAAAGTGTTAGCGACTTTTATTTCGGGTTGAGCGGCACCATCAGCGGCAACAAATTTTAGACCTACATCACTAATGACTGGCTTCCATACCATTATACTAATAGTAGAATTTTCTTCATCGAATGAGAATGTACCTAAGTCTACGCCGTGTTGTGATTCACAACCAACAAAAGGAGCACCGATTTGCAAAGCAGTGATTTTTGCTACAGTAGGCGAGGAGTTAACACCATCAGGACTTGGGTTTGAAACGATTTCAAGTTCTGGGTTATTACCGTTTTGAAAAACAGTCCATGTCCAATCAGCACCATGACCTGGTGTTTCAAAATCAATTGGCACATTAAATTCAGCTTCAGGGTATGTGCATGAGCCGTCGTCTTGTGTAGCAGTAGCATCATAATTTAGTGCAGCTACATCTGTACAGCCAGTAATTACTCCGTCAGACGAGCATGAGCCATCAGTTTCACAACTTCCAAAACAATGAAGTAATGTAATATCAGAATTAATCGTTGGGAAAGTTCTATCGTTCCAATTGTTAGGATCGGCACAGTCTTGCCCGCTTAAGTCTTCTTTTGTACCCCAGTCTCCACTATTAGCAGGACTATTTAAGAATATATAATTTCCAGTTGTTCCTGGCTCTAAATATATATTTCCTGTCCATGTACCATCGCCATCAGTGTCTGATAAAGGTACTGCCAGAGCATCACCTAACATACCTCCACCTGCATACATGCCATTAGGCCCTACAGTAATATTTGCAGTATTAACAGATAGTGTTACGGCATACAATCCATCATAAGAGCAAGAGCCATCATCTTGATTTGCACTTGGGTTAAAATTTGAAGCAATAGGATCAGTACAGCCTAAAATCTCTACAGTGTTTGAAAATGAAATGCTATCAAAATAAATGATGTTGTCTTGTGTTCGTCCACCTAAGTCAAAATCAGGGAATATGATAATTTGATCAATAACTTGAGGGTATACACCGATATAAGGAGAAAAGTCAAAAGTTATTTCTTCCCATTGATTAATTAATGTGTTTGGGATTTTTATTTCAGGTTGAGCTGCTCCATCTGCTGAAGCAAACTTGATGCCAATGTCACTAATTACGGATTTCCAAACGAGAATTTTTATGGTAGAATTAGTTTCGTCAAATGAAAATGAGCCAATATCTGCACCATGTTGTGACTCGCACCCTACCCAAGGAGCACCAACTTGTAAAGCTGTAATTTTTGCTACGGTGCTTGAAGAGTTCACTGCGTCAGGACTTGGGTTAGAAACAAATTCAAGATCTGGATTATTACCATTTTCAAAAACAGTCCAAGTCCAATCTGCTCCAATTCCTTCAGTTTCAAAATCAATTGGTCCATTTTGGGCAAAAACACTAGATATACTAAAAATGAATAGAAGAGAAAACTTCAATATGCAATTAAGTGAGTTAAGTTGTGACATTTTTTTTATGTTAAACGAATTAAATAAGTGTTAAAATTACACTTTAATAAATCAAATCAAAATGCAGCTTGATAAATTTTCAAAATACGTACCTAATTGTTTTAATTTTATATAAAATCAAATTATTATTCTTAAATATTTAATCCCTTTGTTTAGATAACTTTATCCATTATAGATTAAAAATGTTGCATAGATGTTGCATAGAATTAAGAAAGCCTTCAACTCTGCTAGAGAAGAAGGCTTAATTTCAGTGGTGCTACCAGGATTCGAACCGGGGACACAAGGATTTTCAGTCCTTTGCTCTACCAACTGAGCTATAGCACCAACAATTGGGTTGCAAATGTAAAAAAAAATCTATTGTGGCAAATAATTTTATGATAGCTTTTGGTTTTATTAAATTTGAACCCTCTAATTATGCTTAAATTAACAATAGACCAAGGAAATACCTCTACAAAAGTAGCGTTGTTCGAAGAAGAAAAATTACTTCAAAAGATGTCTGAAGTAGATTTTAGTGATGTTTCTAAGTATGTAAAAGAGGCGGAAAGGGTTATATTATCATCCGTAAAGTCTAAAAGTGAGTACATAAACCTTTCTCACTCTCATTTTATAAGTCTCACTACAGATATGCCCGTCCCTATTGAAAATCGGTATTTAACCCCTAAAACATTAGGTAAAGATAGACTAGCTTTAGCCGTTGGTGCACATCATCTCTATCCTAATCAAGATGTTTTAATTTTAGATATGGGTACTTGTTTGACTTATGATTTCCTTAATGCTAAAGGGCAGTATTTAGGTGGAAGCATATCTCCTGGACTATCTATGCGTTTCAATGCTTTACATCATTTTACAGATGGATTACCTCTTGTAAATCAGCAAGATTCGCCTACGTTGATTGGTGATACTACAGAAGACTCTATTTTATCTGGTGTAATTAATGGAATGTCTTCTGAAATAGATGGCATAATTCAGCGTTACATTAACAATTACCCAAACATCAAAATAATAATTACTGGGGGTGACGCTAATTTTTTTGATAAGGGATTAAAAAACACCATATTTGCATCCCCAGATTTATTAATGATTGGGCTAAACAAAATTTTAGATTATAATGAAGCATATTTTTAGAATTTGTAGTTTCTTAGTTCTATCATTAAGTATATACGCACAAAACGAATCGAATTCTCCATATTCTCGTTTTGGCATAGGAGAGTTACATAATTTTTCTACCGCTACACAATCCGCAATGGGTGGCGTAGGCATTGCCGATAACGACTTCTATTCTATCAATATTAATAATCCTGCTTCATACTCCACTATTTTTAAGCAGCGTTTCATTATGCAAACCGGAGGGTTTCATACTTCGAAGCTTTTACAAACGAGTACTCAAAATCAAGTTGTAAACTCTACCAATTTCAATTACCTCAAGTTAGCATTTCCTATTCATAAGTTATGGGGAAGTAGTATAGGTTTAATACCTTATTCTGAAATGTCGTATTCATTTAATGATGTAAATGAAAATCCAGCTGCCAATTTATTTTTTGAAGGCAATGGAGGTATTACCAAGTTTTATTTTGGAAACGCATTAAAATTCACTGATAATTTATCTGTAGGATTCAACATAAATTACCTTTTTGGAAATTTAAATAGTAGTAGAAAAGTGGTATTCTCTGATTCTGATATTTTCAATACCAGAAATAACGATGATACAAATCTCAAAGGATTTAATTTTGACTTTGGAATGCAATACAAAGGGAAGTTTGGTGATTGGAACTCTGTTATTGGTCTTACTCTCGACCAGGGTGGAGACATATCGGCTAAAAGAACTACCCTTACAGAGACGTATAGACTTTCTGGCGGTTTAGAAATTGTAGAAGATACTGTTGAAAATACATTGCTCAATGCTGGTAAGTTAGAGTTGCCTTCAGCATTTGGAGCGGGTATTGCCCTATCAAATGATAAATGGAAAATATTAGCCGACTATAAAACTGAAAATTGGGCAGACTATAAATTATTTGGCGAGTCTGATAATCTAGAAAACAGCTCTAGACTTTCTGTTGGATGTGAATTTACGCCAGACAAAAAAGCAATAAATAAATACTACAAGATGATTCGTTATCGTTTAGGTATGTATAGCTCACAAACATATTTGAATCTTAAAAATGAACAATTAAACGAGAATGCTATTAGCTTTGGATTCGGATTACCACTAAAGAGAAGTGGCACTTTGTTTAATCTATCAGCCGAATTTGGACAAATGGGAACTCTTAACAATGATTTAATACAAGAGTCGTTTGCTCGTTTCAAAATTGGCTTTATTTTTAGCGACATATGGTTTATAAAAAGAAAATACGATTAATTATGAAATATACTTTTTTATTACTGTTCCTTTTTGTTACTTTTTCTGCTTCTGCAGTTGTTGAGAGTAAGTTTGGTGAAGACAGCGTAACTTGTGTAACTAATATCTCTCTGTACCGAGAGTATGTAAAGCAGAAAAACTACGATGATGCTATTACACCTTGGAGACAAGCGTATAATAACTGCCCTAAAGCTACCAAAAACATTTACATAGATGGTGTTAAAATTTACAATTACTTAATCATGAAAAGTAAAGGTGATAATGCGCTTCAAAAAGCGTATTTAGATACTCTTAATACGATTTATGACAATAGGATTGCCAACTTTGGTAAAAGAGAATATGTACTTGGACTAAAAGGTTCTGATATGATTAAATATTCCTTTTCTGATGTAGATATCGCTTTTGGCTATCTTAAAGAATCTGTTGAAAGCCTTCAAAACAAGTCAAAAGCAACAGCATTATATTCTTATTTTAAAGCTGCGACACAAAAGTTTAAAGCTAAGACGTTTACCAAGTCAGAAGTTTTAGAAGTTTATGCTGAAGTATCAGATTACCTAGATTACAATTTGAGTAAAGAATCTAACAGCAAGCGATTTTACGTAAAAGCTGCTGAGAACGTTGAAAAGCTTTTTGTACCCTTTGCAACTTGTGAAGATTTAATAGCAATGTTTGATGCAAAATACCAGGAATCTCCAGACGATATGAATCTAATAAAGAGGATTGTTAAAGTATTAGATAAAAAAGAGTGTACAGATGCTAACGTTTATTTTGAGGCTGCAACTAAGCTTCATGAGTCTGAACCATCGTCATTATCTGCCTATAACATGGGTAATTTGTCATTAAGAAAAAATAAATCATCTGAAGCTATAGGCTTTTACAAGCAAGCTATTGAAATGACTGAGGATGAAAATGAAAAAGCAAATTCTTATTATGGTCTTTCGGGAGCGTACTTCAAATCAGGAAGTAATTCAACAGCAAGAAGCTATGCTTACAAAGCTCTTGAAGTCAAGCCTACATGGGGCAAGCCTTATGTCTTGATTGGAGACATATATGCGGCATCTGCCAACGAATGTGGATCGAATTCGTTTGAATCAGCGATGCTATATTCTGCTGCTATTGACAAATTTATTACAGCAAAATCAAAAGATAGTTCTGTAAACGATTTTGCAAATAAGAAAATAGCATCTTATTCAAAATATCTGCCATCCAATGAAGATGCCTTTTTTAATGGATTTAAAGAAGGTGATTCTTATACAGTTGGATGTTGGATTAACGAATCAACTAAAGTTAGAATTAAATAGTTAGTCCATAGACGATTACATCCATACCAACTTCTTTAAAGTACAATTTTTGTGTCTTTCTTTACTTTTGTTTTCATGTTCAAATGACTTAGAAAAAATTAAAGAAATTTCGATACAAAACCAATCTGTATTTCCAGTTGAAACCATTAAGGACTGCGAAATAATATACAGTGATTCTTCAAAAGTTAGAGTGTTGTTAAGTGCTGCTGTTATGAATAGATTTGACAACGAAAAAAAATACATAGAAATTCAGAATGGACTAAAAGTGCAATTCTTTGATGAAAGCGGTAAAAAGGAATCCGAATTATTATCAGATTATGCCATTATTGATGAAGAAAATGATATAATGCAAGCCCAAAAAAATGTAATAGTACGTAATGTAAATGGTGATGTTTTAGAAAGCGAAACATTAAACTGGAGTCAAGAAAAAAAAGAGATTTTTACCGATGATTTTATAAAGATTACAACAGCAAATGAAGTCATATTCGGTCAAGGTTTAGTCTCTAATCAAAATTTCACTAAATACACCATAAAAAAAATAAAAGGAACTATTTCAATAGAGCGCTAATTATGACAGTTTGGTCAATTATACTAATCACTATTATCCTTTCAGCCTTTTTTTCTGGGATGGAAATTGCTTATGTCTCATCTAATAAGCTCAAGCTAGAATTGGATAAGCAATCTAATTCCTTTGTCTCCAATATGCTTCAAAAGCTTTTGCACTCGCCCTCACGATTTATTGCTACAATGCTAGTTGGTAACAATATCTCATTAGTCATCTATGGAATTTGTATGGCTAAAATTTTAGAGCCAAAAATTGAAACATATACTCAATCTCCATTTTTAGTTCTTCTGATACAAACTTTTATATCAACTTTGCTTATACTAGTGAGTGCTGAGTTCTTGCCAAAAGCATTTTTTAGGCTCCACCCTAATCGCTTCTTGAAGGCAGGTATAGGTCCACTAGCGTTTTTCTATTACTTGCTAGCACCCATAGTTTCAATAATCCTTTACCTATCTAAAAAGGGACTTAAAATATTAGGAATGGCTTTGGTTGAAGATTCACCTGTATTTGGAAAAATTGACTTAGAAGAATATCTAAAATTACATATAGATGATATTGAAAATAAAAACCTTGATGTTGAGGTTCATATACTTCAAAATGCACTTGATTTTTCAAATGTTAAGGTCAGAGAATGTATGCTGCCAAGAACTGAAATTGTAGCTATAGAATTATCAAAACCTATTGAAGAACTTCGCGATATATTTATCAAAACAAAATTATCTAAGGTGCTTATTTACAAAGATAATATTGATAAAATTATAGGCTATGCACATTCAAATGAAATGTTTAGTTCTCCAAAAAACATTAAGTCCATATTGATTCCAATTCCATACGTCCCAGAAAGTATGTTGGCAATTGACATGCTTGAGTTATTTATCAAAAAAAGAAAAGGTGTGGCAGTCGTTGTAGATGAGTTTGGAGGCACTTCAGGTATGTTAACGGTAGAGGATGTTGTAGAAGAGATTCTAGGAGATATTGAAGACGAACATGACAATGAAAACGAGTTAGAAAAGCAGCTTAACGAAACTACATTTAAGTTTTCTGCTCGTTTGGAGATTGATTATTTAAACGATAAATACCATTTCAATCTTCCGAAATCGGAAGAATACGAAACCCTTGGTGGATTACTTATTAGCCATTTGGAAGAAATTCCTGATAAGAATACCGAAATTTCAATAGGTGACTATCGGTTTCTGATTGAAGAGGTTTCCAACAATAAAATAGACGAAATTACTATTGTAAAAACTGAGTAGTTTTACTGTTTTTTATGTCGTTTAACATTTGTATATTCGCCATCTTGATAACTATTGACGTATGATAACTTTAGAAAAAATTAGAAATCGCTCAGGGCTATTACTTTTCGTAATTGGCTTTGCATTATTAGCATTTATATTAACTGATTTATTATCTTCTCAAAATGGAGGTTCTACTCCTACTGACATGGTAGTGGGAACAGTTGCTGATGAGGAAATTGACTTCCAAATGTTTGAACAAAGAGTTCAACAAACATTTGAAACTCAAAAACTTTCAACTCCAAATATTGACATTGCTCAAATCCGTAATTCAGTTTGGAATCAGATGGTAAGAGAAACGATATTTAACGGTCAATTTTCGGACTTAGGCTTAGAAGTTTCTGCAGCAGAAATATTCGAAATGGTACAAGGTGAAAATCCGTACGAGACTGTAAAACAAGCATTTTCAGACCCTCAAACCGGTCAATTTGATAGAGCGCGACTATTGCAATTCTTAAAAGAAGATATCAATAACGATGAAACTGGTCAGGCAAAATCACAATGGTTAAGCTTTGAAAAAGCAATCCGTAATGAACGTCAAACTAACAAGTATAATGCTATGGTTAGTAAGGGCTTATTTGTTTCTGACTGGCAAGCCAAATCTGACAAAGACTCACAAAGTGAGATAAGAAATGCATCTTACGTTCAAATTCCATTTACAACTATTCCTGATAGCTTGATTGAGTTGTCGGATAGTGACTTAAACGCTTACATCAGAGAGAATAGTGAGGAGTACCAGCAAGATGCTTCAAGAGAAATAGAATATGTTGTATTCAATGTATCTCCTTCAAAAGAAGATAGAGAATATGCATTTAATTGGATAGAAGATATAAAAACAGATTTCGCTAATTCTAAAGATGACGAGCAGTTTACTAGAAAAAACTCTGATGTATTCAACAGAGTGATTTTTGTTTCAGATAGCGATTTACAAGATAATGTGAAATCACTTACCAGTGCTGATAAGGGAACTGTAGTAGGTCCTTTTTCTCAGTCTTCTAATTTACTAAGATTAGCCAAGTTGGTGGATGTTTCAAACAGACCAGATTCTGTTGAAGCAAGACATATATTAATTAGTGGTGCTAATGCTGAAGAAAGAATTGACAGCATCAAATCACTTATTGAGTCAGGACAATCGTTTTCTGATTTAGCCGAGGAATTTTCTGAAGATAGAGGTTCTGCAGCTAATGGAGGAGATTTAGAATGGTTTGCCGAGGGAGTAATGGTAACAGAGTTTAATGATGCTTGCTTCTCTGCAAATAAAGGTGATTTAACAGTTGTAAACTCTCAGTTTGGAACACACCTTATTGAAGTTACAGACCAATCTGCAAAATCTAAAAAATACAAAGTAGCTTATTTAGACCGTAGGGTAGAGTATAGCAATACTACTTATCAAAATGCTTTTGCTTCTGCAGGAAAATTTGCTGCTGAAACAAGCACATACGATGAGTTCAATGAGTCGGCATCAACTCAAAATTTAACAAAAAGAATAGCTGATGGCTTATTAGCTAACACTATTAACATTCCTGGTTTAGAAAGTCCAAGAGAGTTAGTAAAATGGGCTTACGATGCTAAAATAGGAGATGTTTCAGATGTATTCGAGTTTAACAATAAAATAGTTGTTGCTTGCCTTACCTCTATTAAAGAAGAAGGTTTAGTGGATCTCGAAGATGTTCGTTCAACTATCGAACCAATAGTAAGAAATGCTAAAAAATCTGAAATGCTTTTGGAGGAACTTTCTCAATATAGTTCACTTCAAGAAGTTGAATCAAATTATGGCGTAAGAACTAGTGCTGCTGAGGGATTACTTTTCTCAAACACTCAAGTTCCAACTTTAGGAAATGAACCTGGTTTTATCGGTGCTGTTTTTGCATTAGAAGAAGGACAAACATCTGATGCTTTCACTACTTCTAGAGGTGTTTGCATGGTAACAGTTGATAAAGTAATTTCATCGCCTTCTTCATCCAATTACTCGGGAGCTAGAAATTCCCTCATTTCTAAGCTGCAAAGCAGGTCGTCATTTCAAGTATATCAAGCCTTATTAGAGCTTGCAGATGTAGAAGACAATAGAGCCAACTTCTATTAAAAAAATAGTATTAAGTATTGTACAACTCTCATTGTTAATCAATGAGGGTTTTTTTATCTCAATACTTGAAGTCGGTATGAATCTAAATTTATAAAAATGAAAATGAGGATGGTAAAGCCCCAAAGGGAAGAACCTCCATAACTGATAAATGGTAGAGGGATACCGATTACCGGCGCCAAACCAATAGTCATGGCTATATTGATGGCTATATGAAAAAACAAAACACTAACAACGCCATATCCGAATACCTTACTAAATATTGACCGCTGTCGTTCTGCCAAATAAATTAAACGAAGCAGAAAGGCTAAATAGAGTGCTAATAATAGAAAGCTTCCAATAAAGCCCCACTCTTCACCAATGGTACAAAAAATGAAGTCGGTACTTTGCTCAGGAACAAAGTTAAACTTGGTTTGAGTGCCATTCAAAAAGCCTTTACCCGCAAAACCACCAGAGCCAATTGCTATCATTGATTGATTTACATTATAACCTGCACCTTGAGGGTCACTCTCTTGACCTAAAAGAATTTTTATTCTACTGACATGATGTGGCTCTAATACATTATCAAACACATAGTCGACACTATATATAAAACCAATACTTGAGATGAGTAATGAAACTATAATAATAAACTCTCTCAATTTTCTGCTTGAAATAATGAAAAAGAAAATGGCAAGGCATGACAGAATTATGATTAGCACTATTTTAGAGACAATAATAGAGGTGATAAATAGTATTGCTGTAACAATAGCGAAAATTAAAAAGTTGGCGGGCAAACCAAAACGGTAAAATACTAATATAAAAGCTGAATATACTAGTGCTGAACCTGTATCGTTTTGTAATATAATTAGTAGAAATGGACATAGAACTATAAGTCCAACTATCACTTTATTTTTGAATTTATCTAAGCTGATATTAAGTGTGCTTAGAAACTTAGCAACGGCCATACAGCTTGCTACTTTTGCAAATTCTGAGGGCTGTATTCGGCTAAACCCAATATCCAACCAGGATGTTGCTCCGTTCACTTCAATACCAAACAATAACACTCCTATTAGGCTTAATAATGAGATGAAATAAATAATATAGGCAAAGCCTTCAAAAAACTTCCAATTAAAAAATAAGATAAAAAGGGCAATAACAAAAGCTACTAATATCCAAACCATTTGACGACCATACTTTTGACTGAAATCAAATATTTCGTAATTTTCATTGTATAATGCCGCATAAATATTTAGCCACCCAATCAGTACCAATACTAAGTACATTGAGATGGTCCACCAATCGACGTGGTCAAATATTTGTTTCTTAAATCGCATTAATACTTTATTTCTCCTTTTACGATACGTTCCTCTAAATACGACCTGCTAATGGTATCGTTAATGTATTTTTCAATCATCAAGCTACCAATTGGCACTGCCCATGTAGAGCCCCAGCCACCATTTTCCACATAAACTGCTAATGCTATTTTTGGATTATCCTTTGGTGCAAAGCCAATAAAAATAGAATGATCTTCGCCATGTGGATTTTGTGCCGTTCCTGTTTTTCCACATACTATCATATCCTTCATTTTAGCAACATTGGAAGTGCCGAGTTCTTTATTTTCTACCACTTCTTGCATTCCTTTAATGACTATGTTAAAATAAGAAGAATCTATTTCTGTGTATATTTTGTTTTTAAAACGCGTCTCAACACTATCGTTTTCTATTTCCTTGATGATGTGAGGAGTATAATAATAGCCTCTATTTGCTATGGCAGCTGTCATATTCGCCATTTGAATAGGGGTTGTCAGAAGAGCATCTTGGCCAATAGACAAGGATAGGTTTGTTAATGACTTCCATCGTTTTTTACCATAAATCCTATCGTAGTAGTTTTTTTTAGGAACAAAGCCTTTCTGTCCAGTTGGTAAATCATTGTTTAACCAATTTCCAAGACCGAAACTTACTACATAGTTTCGCCAAGCATCATAGCCTTCATAAGTGGAAGGGTAGTTTTCAATAATGGATTTGTAAACGTTACAAAAATAAGCGTTACACGAAGTTGCAATGGATTCTTCCAAATTTAGAGGAGAACGGTGCTCATGGCATTTCATTTTTCTTTTTTCTTCGCCATAAACAAAGCCATCGTCACATTCGAAATGAGTGTTGCGGCTTATTACTTTTTCTTGCAAGCCAATTAGGGCATTAATGAGTTTAAAGGTTGAGCCTGGTGGATACTGGGCAAGTGCTGCTCTATTAAATAATGGTTTGCTAATACTATCATTATTTAAAATAGTATAGTTTTCAGAACGCTTACGTCCAACAAGAGTATTGGGGTCGTAACTAGGGGCTGAAACTAGACATAAAATTTCACCTGTTGAGGGCTCGATTGCTACTATGCTCCCTCGCTTATTTTTCATAAGTTGTTCGCCATAATTTTGAAGAAAAATATCAATTGTAGAAGTTAGGTTTTTTCCAGAAATAGATTTTGTATCAAACTTTCCATTTTTGAAACTTCCTTTAATGTTATTATGAACATCCCTGAGCAATAACTTTTCACCTTTGATGCCTTTGAGCTTGTCTTCATAAGCCTTTTCGATACCACTAATCCCCATATAATCGCCTTCCTTATAATACGGGTCTTTCTTAATAATTCGTTGATTGACTTCTCCAACATAACCCAATAGGTGACTTGCAGTTGAATAGGGGTATTTTCTTAATGTTCTGGCTTGAACATAGAAACCAGGCATCAAAAACATATTCTCTTGTAACTTGGTGTACGTTTCGACAGAAATTTGTTTCATAAAAACACTAGACTTATACATGGAATATGTCTTTGCTTTTTCAAGTCTTCTGTCTAATGCTAGTGTGTCAATTTCTAATAACGAGCAAATTAAGTTAGTGTCAATTTTGTTGGCTTGATTAGGAGTTATCATTAAATCGTACGCAGCTTCATTATATACAATGAGTTCATTGTTTCTGTCATAAATAAGACCTCTTCTGGGGTGGTCTGTTTCTTTTCTAATAACATTATTTTCTGAAGACGTTTTGAAGCTATCGTCAACAACTTGAATAGAAAACAATCGAACTATAAAAATGATTATTATAACACTGAAAAATCCACCAATTATATAGGGTCTATTTTCAAACTTTCTCACTTCAATGAATTTCTAACGTTCAAAAATTGGAAAATAATTAGCAAAATGGAGCTTACCAATCCGCTAGCTATTGTTCGTAAAAGAATATTTCCTAAATCGAATTGAAATGCTTCAATAAAAAACAATGCAAAATGATGAATAAACACTAAACTTGAGGTGTATATAATTGTAACTGGTAAGCCAAACTCATTTAATGAGAAGACAATATTGTTTTGAGTTTTATTCTTCAATTGAGGAATTAATGAAAGTAATATTGGACGCTTTAGGTACATGACAAGAACACACGCAAAGGTGTGTAATCCCATAGAGTTTTGAAAGCCATCTATGATTATTCCTGTTAAAAATGCTATCAGTAGTAAAAAGTTTTGGTTTTTCTTACTTACTGGTAAAAGGAACAAGAACATGAGGTAAATGTATGGGTTGATATAGCCCATAAAAAAGATATTATTAAAAATCAGTACTTGTAAAGAAACAAATACTACGAAATTTATAATATGATTAAAAATAAACTTATTCATTGTTTATTTGTTTTTCTAACAATTCTTTTTCCTCTTTTTTTAAAAGTTGACAAACGTTAACATATTTCACCTCTTTTAAATCTTCAACAAACGACATTCTTAAGTTATGAAATTTATCGGCTTCCTTAGTTTTAATATCACTAATTACACCTACTATGGTATTGGATGGAAAAATATATGAAAATCCGCTTGTAGTTATTGTATCGCCTAATTGCAAGTTTACATGAGAAGGAATGTCATAAATTTTAGCTTTTTTATAATTTTTTCCATCCCATTGTAATGAGCCAAAGTGGTTGTTTTTTTTGATGACAACACTTACTTTACTTTTAGTATGTAAAATAGATAATACACTGCTAAAGTGTTTTGAGGTTTCTTTTACAATACCAATGACGCCATTATTGCTTATTACTCCCATACCTTTCTTTATGCCATCAACTTTACCTTTATCAATGGTAATATAATTATCAGCGCGAGCTACTGAATTGTTAATGATGGTTGCAGGGATAAAATGACTAGGTGATGTTGAGCTAATGCTATCATTTTGCTGATAACTTATTAAACTTTTAAGTTTTGCATTCTCCATCAGTAAAAGCTCATTAGTGCTTTTTAAAGAAAAGTAACTCTTTACATTACTGATTACTAAAAAGCTAGTGGCAGTTACGCCATTTGTTGAATTGATGAAGGCAGCTTTTTGAAAACTATTATTCTGAATAATTAAAAAGAATGCAAAAATTTCAAGAAGAATAAATAAAATCTGATGATTGTATTTATTTATTAATTCTATTAAGTTTCGCATTATCTACTCAATAATTATCGAATTAAAAATGGGAAGTTATCCGTATTTTTAAGTGCAATACCTGTTCCCCTTGCTACTGCTCTCAGAGGATCTTCAGCAACGTAAACAGGCAGTTTTGTTTTCAAAGAAATTCTTTTGTCAAGTCCTCTGAGCATTGATCCACCACCAGTTAAATATATTCCAGTGTTATAAATGTCAGCAGATAATTCAGGAGGTGTTTGACCTAATGCGGCTAAAACTGCTTGTTCAATTTGAGATATGGTTTGATCCAAGGCACGTGCAATTTCCTTGTAAGTAACAATGATTTCCTTAGGAATACCACTCATTAAATCTCTACCATGTACAGCAAAGTTCGGTGGTGGCTCATCTAGTTCTTGAAGAGCTGCGCCTACATTAATTTTAATCTTTTCAGCCATTCGTTCACCGATATCTATATTGTGATGATTTCTCATGTAAATGCGAATATCCGTAGTGAAGTTATCTCCAGCAACCCTTATAGAGCGGTCAGTGACAATACCCCCTAATGAAATAACAGCAATTTCTGATGTCCCACCACCTATATCAATAATCATATTTCCTTTAGGCTCAAGAACATCTACTCCAATTCCAATAGCGGCAGCCATTGGTTCATGGATCAAGAAAACTTCCTTAGCACCAGCATGTTCGGCAGAATCTTTTACGGCTCTTTTTTCAACCTCAGTAATACCAGATGGAATACAAACTACCATTTTTAAAGATGGAGAAAATAATGTTTTACGTCTAGGAATCATTTTAATCATTCCACGAATCATTTGCTCAGCTGCAGAGAAGTCTGCAATTACACCGTCTTTTAGAGGACGAATAGTTTCAATTGTCTTATGCGTTTTCCCATGCATTTGCTGGGCTTTTTTACCAATAGCGACTACTTTTCCAAGTATGATGTCTTTTGCAACAATTGAGGGTTCATCTACAACCACTTTGTCGTTGTGTATAATTAGAGTATTTGCAGTGCCTAAGTCAATTGCAATCTCTTGCGTCATAAAATCGAAAAAACCCATATTATTAAGTTTTAATGTTTAAAGTGTCTAGTTCCGGTCATTACCATAACCATTTTATTTTCATCGCAATAATCAATTGATAGTTGATCTTTTATTGACCCGCCGGGTTGTATTACTGCTTTTACACCAGCTTCGTGTGCAATCTCTACACAATCTGCAAAGGGGAAGAATGCATCAGAAGCCATAACACAACCTTCAAGTTCAAAATCAAATTGTTTTGCCTTTGCAATAGCTTGTTTTAAGGCATCAACTCTTGATGTTTGTCCTACTCCACTCGCTAGCAGTTGATTGTTTTTAACTAATACAATTGCATTTGATTTAGTATTTTTACACACTTTACTGGCAAATTCTAAATCGGCTAATTGCTGTTTACTTGGTTCAATTTTTGTTACCGTTTTCATGTTTTCTACCCTGTCAATAGAAACGTCTTTATCTTGCTCAAGAACACCGTTTAGTATTGTACGGAATTGTCTGTTTGGTAGAACCGTTTCCTTCTGCACTAATATAATACGATTTTTCTTGGATTTCAACACTTCGAGGGCTTCATTTTGATAGGATGGAGCAATAATAATTTCGAAGAATAATGTGTTAATTTGATTTGCTGTTTCTAAATCAAGCTCAGAGTTGCAAACAAGAATGCCTCCAAAAGCAGAAATAGGGTCTCCCGCTAGAGCATCAATATAGGCCTCTTTCAAAGCGTCTCTTGAGGCAATACCACAAGCGTTATTATGTTTTAGAATAGCAAAGGTTGTATCTTCAAATTCAGAGATGATATGTACAGCAGCATCTACGTCAAGTAAATTATTGTAGGATAATGCTTTCCCATGAAGCTGATCAAAAAAGCCGTCTAAATTTCCATAGAAAACGCCTTTTTGGTGAGGGTTTTCTCCATATCGTAAAGCTGTGCCGTTTGGTATACTGAATTTAAAAGCTGAATCATCATTATCAAAGTATGAGAATATAGCACTGTCATAATGAGATGAGATATGAAATGACTTAGTAGCAAAGCGTCTTCGCTCTTCAATAGTCGTTCCATTTTTCTCTTTTAATATTGAGTGAAATTCTGAATAATCGTCTTTTGAAGAAATGACTGTTACGTCTTTGAAGTTTTTAGCTGCAGCTCGTATGAGAGAAATCCCGCCAATATCAATTTTTTCAATAATGGACTGCTCATCAGCTCCAGAGGCAACGGTTTCTTCAAAAGGATAAAGGTCAACAATTACTATATCAAATTCAGGAATATCATATTCTTTCAACTGCTCATTGTCAGATTTTAATTCTCTTCGGCTTAGTATACCTCCAAAAACTTTTGGGTGTAATGTCTTTACTCTACCACCCAAAATTGAGGGGTATGACGTTAAATCTTCTACACGCTTAACTTCAGCTCCTAAATCTTCAATAAAGGCTTGTGTGCCTCCGGTTGAATAAATATTAACTCCCAATCGACTTAACTCTTCTACGATTGGTCCTAATCCATCTTTATAGAAAACGGAAATTAGAGCATTTTTGGGTTGAATAAAATTGTTCATGAAATTTGACAGTTATACTGCAATATTACCTAAATACTATCTTACAATCAACCACTATTAAAAGGTTTTTAGCGTTTGTTAATAACTTTCATTCAGACTATTTTATTTATCTTTGGTGACCTATTTTCATTCATGATTTTATTTCGATTATTTTCTGAAAGTCTTCGTTTTGCATGGCACGCTATTGTTAACAATAAGTTGCGTACTTTTTTGTCACTCCTTGGTGTTACCATCGGAATATTAGCCGTTATCTCAGTATTTACAATTGTTGATTCGTTGGAGAGGAATGTGAGAGACAGCATCAACAAATTGGGTAGTGATGTGCTTTACATTCAAAAATGGCCTTGGGGTTCGTCTGACGGAGGAGAATACAAATGGTGGGATTTCATGAGTAGACCAGAGGTTGAAATCTCTGAGATGCGAAAATTGTCGGCTAAGTCTCAAAAGTCACAAGCGATAGCATTTATGAATAGTGCCAATCGAACCTTAAAATATGGCAATAATAGTATTGAAGGTGTAGATGTTCTTGCCGTCTCTTATGACTGGAAAGATATTAGAAGTTTTGATTTGATTAATGGACGGTATTTTACCGAGCAAGAAATTGAAAGCGGAAAAAATCAGGTTATAATCGGAAGTAATGTGGCAAGAGCGTTGTTTAATAGTTACGATAGCTTTGGTGAAACTATAAAAATCAGAGGCGAGAAAGCTCTTGTTGTAGGAGTATTTTCTTTGGAGGGGGAAGATATAACTGGCAATTCGCTTGATAATACTGTTGTAGTTCCAGTCACTTTTGGGCAAAGACTAATGAATAAAAGACGTAGTAATCCAAGAATTATTGCTAAGGCAAAGGTTGGTGTTTCTAATGAAGAAATGAAAGATGAGCTCTCTGGTATTATGAGGTCAATACGCCGATTGAAACCAACACTGCCTAATAATTTTGCCATGAACGAAATTAGTTTGATAAGCAATCAACTTGATGGTCTTTTCTCAGTAATAGGCTTAGCAGGTTGGATTATTGGTGGGTTCTCAATCCTTGTTGGGGGGTTTGGTATTGCAAACATCATGTTTGTTTCCGTAAAAGAAAGAACCAAGCTAATTGGTATTCAAAAATCACTTGGAGCTAAGAATAGCTTCATTTTGTATCAATTTTTATTTGAGTCTGTTTTTTTGTGTCTGATTGGAGGCATTTTGGGCCTTTTTCTTGTGTTTATTTTGACTGCAATCATCAACAATTTTTCAGACTTTGAAATTGTCTTAACTATTGAAAACATCTTTTTGGGATTATCAGTTTCAGCTATTATAGGGATTGTTTCAGGAATAGTTCCTGCTCTGTCTGCATCGAAGCTTGACCCTGTTGAAGCAATAAGACGATAAAAATTCTTTTACGAGATAAGCTTTTGACATGAGTCAATAGCTTCTTGTATACTTTCAATTTTTCTCAGTCTAAAAATCAGTTTACCTTTCAATTCTTTCATCTCACAATGTTGATGATTATGCTTCAGGTAGTCAAGTACTTTTCCAAATGTTGGTGACTGAAAGTAGGGGCTATCTTGTGAGGGGAAATAGCCCGTCATATTAGTATTCTTTAAGGATAAGCGTTGGAAGCCTATTTTCTTCGCTAGCCTCCTTAATTTGACCGATCTAATAAGTTCATTTACTTCGACTGGAATCTGTCCAAACCTGTCTGTAAGTTTCGCTTCGAATTCAACTAATTCTTCTTCTGTTTCAAAGCTACCCAGTTCATTGTAAAGTTTAAGTCGCTCACTAATACTGTTTACATAATTGTTTGGAATAAGTATTTCCATATCAGTATCCAGTTGACAATCTTCAATGAAAGTATCTTCATTTTTTTCATCGGCGTATAGCTCTTTAAATTCTTCCTCTTTCAATTCAGAAATAGCCTCATCGAGAATTTTTTGATACATCTCAAAGCCGATGTCACTAATAAATCCGCTTTGTTCTGCTCCAAGTAAATCACCAGCACCTCTGATGTCAAGGTCACGCATAGAAATATTAAATCCACTACCTAATTCAGAAAACTGTTCCAATGCGTTGAGTCGTTTTCTGGCGTCTGCAGTTAATGAATAGTTAGGTGGGGAGATGAGGTAGCAGAATGATTTTTTGTTGGACCTTCCGACACGGCCACGCATCTGATGTAAGTCGCTCAACCCAAAAGTATTAGCATTATTTATGATGATAGTGTTGGCATTGGGAATATCTAAACCACTTTCGATAATTGTTGTTGAAACTAAAACATCAAATTCATTTTCCATAAATGAAACCATTAGTTCTTCTAGCTTCTTTCCGTCCATTTGCCCATGACCAATACCAATCTTTGCATCAGGACAAAGGCGTTGAATCAGTCCAGCAACTTCTTTTATATTTTCTATTCTATTATGAACAAAATACACTTGACCACCTCTAGAAATTTCATAACTGATGGCATCTCTAATTGTTTCTTCATCAAAAGTGCATATTTCTGTTTCAACTGGATATCTATTTGGTGGCGGAGTATTTATTACGGATAAGTCTCGAGCCCCCATTAATGAAAACTGTAGAGTTCTTGGTATGGGTGTTGCTGTTAGTGTTAGGGTATCTACATTGGCTTTGAAGGTTTTTAACTTATCCTTCACTGCAACACCAAACTTTTGTTCTTCATCAATAATGAGTAGACCTAAATCATCAAAGGATACATCTTTACCAACAATTCTATGTGTACCAATAAGGATATCAACTTCACCTTCAGCTACGGCTTTCAGCGTTTCCCTTTGTTCTTTGGCTGTTCTAAATCGGTTAATATAATCGACCTTACAAGGAAGTCCTTTCAGTCTTTTTCTGAACGTTTTAGCGTGTTGCATAGCCAGAATAGTAGTCGGAACTAATACAGCGACTTGCTTGTTGTCTGCTACTGCTTTAAAGGCTGCACGTATGGCAATTTCAGTTTTTCCAAAGCCAACGTCACCGCATATGAGTCTATCCATTGGCATACTATGCTCCATGTCTTTTTTCACATCTTGTGTTGCCTTGTATTGATCAGGCGTATCTTCAAACATAAACGAGGCTTCAAGTTCATGTTGTAAAAAGCTATCGGGAGAAAACTCATGGCCTTTTTGTTCCTTACGTTTAGCATAAAGCTGGATGAGGTCGTAAGCAATGGTTTTAACCCTGCTTTTTGTTTTTGCTTTTGTCTTTTGCCAAGCTCCTGAACCCAATTTATTTGTCTTAGGCTCTGCACCATCCTTACCACTATATTTAGCAATTTTATGTAAGGAATGAATGCTGATGAATAAGGTGTCATTATCCTTGTAAATCAGCTTTATTGCCTCTTGTTTTTTATTATTTATATCAATAGTGTGTAAGCCAGCGAATTTTCCGATACCATGGTCAATATGAGTGACATAATCGCCAGGTTGAAGGCTATTGAGTTGCTGAAGGGTAATGGCGTTTTTGTTGGCGAAGCTTGTTTTTAAATGGAACTTATGATAACGTTCAAATATCTGATGGTCAGTATAAAAGCATATTTTTTGTTGATGATCAATAAAGCCTTTACTAAGACTTAGAAGTAAAGGAGTGAAATAAACTTCTTTTTCAAAATCTTGAATAATACTATCGAATCGATTTATTTGTTCTTTACCCGAGCATAGAATAAAATTATTGTAGCCTTTTTTATGAGAATCTTCTAAATCGTCAATTAATAAATCAAACTGCTTATTGAAAACGGGTTGAGGGGATGAACGGAATTCATAAGATTCATTGGCTTCAAAATAAAATTGATTGCCAAACTCAACGACTCCAAAGCCATGCAATTGTTTGATGAAATTATCGCCATCTAAAAACAATTTTTTAGGTTCAATATGATTTACTGTATTGTCTTTTATGGTGTCGAAATGTGTAGTTGCTTTTTCGTAAAGGTCATTTAATTTTTGTCTAGTAGAATCTGTATCAACTATCCATATCTTGGAGTTTTTTGGCAGAAACTCTAAAATACTTTCTTGTGCGTTATCGCTGAAAACAGGAAATCGAGGAACTATACTAACTTTTTTTTGTTTGTCTTTAGAGCGTTGAGTATTAATGTCAAATGTTCTAATGCTTTCTACATCTTCGTCAAAAAACTCAATTCTATATGGTAATTCATTTGAAAACGAAAAGATATCTACAATACCTCCTCTAATAGAGTATTGTCCAGGCTCAATAACAAAGTCGACTAGCTCAAAATGATATTCTTGTAGGCAATCGTTTAAAAAGTCTATTGAAATAGTGTCGTTGACTTGTATGTCCAGTGAATTTTTTTTGAGTTGTTCTTGACTAATTACTTTTTCAAAAATAGCCTCTGGGTAACTTACTATTATGGGTAGGTTTCTATGGTTTAGACTGTTTAATACTTCAGTTCTTAAAAGGATATTAGCATTATCCGTTTCTTCAAGCTGATAAGGTCTTCGGTATGAGCTTGGGTAAAAGAGTGCTTTTTTTTGAAGTAATGTTTCTAAGTCATTAAGGAAATAAGCCGCTTCTTCTTTGTCGTTTAAAATGAAAAATTGTGGGCGTTTTATGGACTTAACGCTTTGTGTAGCAATTAGTACACTTTGAGCACCGACTAAATTTTTGATGTGGTATTTTGCAGAGGAATTTTCCTCGAAACATTTCGTTATTGAGGTAAAACACGGATGGTTTTTATAAATGTCTTTTAGCTCCGTTGATTTCAATTATCCTGCATGAATTTTTCGGCTTTCTCAACCATTTCCGTTGAGCCAATAAAGAAGGGCACTCTTTGGTGCAAATCGTTTGCCTTGATGTCCATAATTCTCTTAAAGCCGTCTGATGCTTTTCCGCCTGCCTCTTCGATAATCCATGCTAGTGGTGAGCATTCGTATAAAAGTCTTAGCCTACCTGTAGGAGCAGCATTGGTATTAGGGTAAATATAAATTCCACCTTTAAGCATATTTCTATGGAAATCAGCAACTAATGAACCCATGAAACGAGCAGTATGTGTACGTTTTCCGTCTTTTGTTTCGTGGCAGAACTGTGCGTATTTTCTAACACCTTCAGGCATCACTTTTTCATTAGCTTCATTGATAGAGAAAATCTCTCCATTTAAAGGTGTTTTTATATTTGGATGTGAAAGGCAAAACTCACCAATGGATGGGTCTAAAGTAAATCCATTTACCCCATTACCAGTAGTATATACCAACATGGTTGATGAGCCATAGATGACATAGCCTGCAGCTACTTGTTCTGTTCCTGCTACAAAAAATTCATCTTCCGTTACTTTTACATTTGTTTCTTTTCTTTTTAGAACTGAAAAGATTGTTCCTACTGAAACGTTTACATCAATATTTGATGAGCCGTCTAATGGATCCATACAGACGAGGTATCTTCCTTTTTCAGCATTAGTACCATCTAAAACAATTATGTCTTCGTTTTCTTCAGAAGCTATAGCAGCACATTGTCCGCCAGCGTTTAAAGAAGAAATAAAAGCATCATTGGCGTAAATGTCTAGTTTTTTAACGGTCTCTCCTTGTACATTTTCATCACCTACCTCACCTAATATATCTACTAAACCAGCTTTATTAATTTCTCTATTTACTATTTTGGCAGCTATTGAAATATCGTACAATAATCGAGTAAGATTTCCTGTAGCTTCGGGTTTTAGAATTTGTTGTTCAGTAATAAATTCTGCTAGTGTTGTGATTTTGCTCATTTCAACATTAAATATTTAGCAAATATCGAATTTTTAAATAAAAAACAGCGTCCAAAAATAATTAACTTTGCCTTCTGTCATTATGGATGTAGTAATTAGAAAAGGGGTGAAATCAGATCTCCCCTCAGTTTTGGAGCTAATTAAGGAATTGGCTGACTTTGAGAAGGCCCTAAATGAAGTTACGGTTACCTTGGAGGATTTGGAGAAAGACGGCTTCGGAAAACATCCTTATTATTGGTTTATTGTGGCGGAGCAAGAGGGCGAAATTATTGGCTTATCCTTTTATTTTATTAGGTACTCAACGTGGAAAGGGCGTTTTCTTTTTTTAGAAGATTTTGTGGTGAAAGAGTCGTATAGGAATAAAGGCATAGGGGCATTACTTTTTGAAGAAACTATCCGTATTGCTAAAAAATTGGATGTGAAAGGAATGACTTGGCAAGTATTGGATTGGAATAAAAACGCTATTCGATTTTATGAAAAATATAATTCTGATATTAGTGCAGAATGGTATAATGGGAAACTCACTCATGAACAGCTTAAACAGTTTACACTCTAATGAAAGTATATAAATTTGGTGGAGCTTCGGTAAAAGATGCTAAGGGCATAAGGAATGTGTATTCTATTTTAAAAGAAGATGCCAGTTCCGATAAGGTTGTTGTTATTTCTGCAATGGGTAAAACGACCAATATGTTAGAGGTCGTGGTCAATGACTATGTAAACGGACTGTCTCCTTCATTAGAAGATGTTAAAGGGTTTCACTATGATATTATCAAAGAACTATTTCCAGAAAATCATTCCATTTTTGATGAGGTAAATAATTTATTTGTTGAAATCGAATGGGCTATTGAGGATTCTCCGACATCTACATATGATTTTGAGTATGACCAAATTGTTTCTGTTGGGGAATTATTGTCTACTAAGATTGTAAGTGCCTTTCTTAAGCAAGAAAATTATGCTAATTATTGGCTGGATGCTAGGGATATTATCAGAACAGATAATACTTATAGAAATGCTCGAATAGATTGGGAGTTAACCACAGACTTGATACACAAAGTCATTTCGCCGCAGGGGGTGTACATCACTCAGGGATTTATTGGCTGTACCTCAGAGAATTTTACCACTACTTTGGGGCGTGAGGGTTCTGACTTTACAGCAGCTATATTGTCTTACGTTTTGGAGACAGAGGAAGTTGTTATCTGGAAAGATGTTGATGGGATGCTAAATGCTGATCCGCGTTTTTTTGAAGATGCTAAATTGCTCAATCAATTGTCTTTTTCTGAGGCAATAGAGTTGGCTTATTTTGGAGCTAAAGTCATACACCCTAAAACCATTCAGCCATTAAAAGAAAAAAATATTCCATTGAGAGTAAAGTCATTTTTAAATCCTAGCAATGAAGGCACAATCATTTTTGAAGATGCAGAGATGATTCCTTTTTTGCCCTCATTTATTATTAAAGAAAATCAGATTTTGATTTCCATATCTGCAAAGGACTTATCCTTTATTGTGGAAGACCACATGAGCCATATTTTCGCTTTATTTTCAAAACACGGATTAAGGATTAATGTTATGCAAAATTCGGCAGTAAGCTTTTCAGCTTGTACCGACAATGACGTTCAGAAAGTGCCAGCGCTAATTAGTGAACTGCAATCGGAGTATTTGGTGAAATACAATGAGGCTCTAACACTTTGCACCATTAGACATTATAGCGAAGAAGATATCACAAAGGTAATAAGTGATAAATCAATAGTATTTGAGCAAAAAAGTAGGCATACTGTCCAATTTGTGTACTAATTTTATTTAATTTAGTTGTCAAATCCATTCAACTATGAAACTCTTACACCTACTAGCAGTCATGCTTTTTCCGTGCGTGATATTTTCTCAAAATCCATTTGTGCTAAACGATTCAACTACTGTTTTAATAAATGAACTTCATTACGATAATGTAGGGGGAGATACTTTGGAAGGCATAGAAATTGCTGCTTTATCTGGCACCGATTTGTCCTGTTATAAAGTATACTTCGTTAATGGTAATAATGGAGAATATTATTCAACTATCACTTTAGATACCATTATGCCTGATAGTGATTGTGGTATGGGTTTTTTATTCTACCCTAAGTCGTCTATTCAAAATGGTTCATCAACGCAAGGGGATGGTGTAGCCTTATACAATGTTTGCGATGACACATTGATTCAGTTCATAAGTTATGAGGGGATTATTACGGCGACCAACGGTCCTTTTTCTGGTTCAGTTTCTACTGATATTGGCGTATCTCAAAATGCAGACCCTATTGGAAGTAGTTTGCAGTTACAAGGCAGCTTGGACAGTTCCTTTGTATGGCTTTCGTCGGTGTCTAGTTTTGGACACATAAACACCAACCAAAGTTTTTGCCAAACTAAAGTAGAATTATCAGCTCTTCAGTTTGACAGTTCGTCTTGTGTTTTGGGTGAAAATGAAAGCATTACTTTACAGATAAAAAACATAAGTTATTCAAATACGATAGATAGCCTAATAGTCTTTTTTCAATCTAACGACACTTTACTTTTGAGTGATACACTTAGCCAAAGTGTTGCTAAAGGAGATAGCTTGTCATTTGTCTTTTCTGAAGAATTGGATTTGTCTCAAGTAGGAACGTATCACTTTAAGGCGTGGTCTGCTGAAGATACTATAGTGAACAGCGATACCTTAACGTATAGCATTGAATTATATAACGATGACAGCATTTCTATTCAGTTAGAAGAATACGTTGTTTATTGTCATGACGACGATAGTTTGCTCTTAGAGGCTCAAGTAAGTGGTGCCGATTACTTTTCTTGGAATACGGCAGATACCACGCAGCAATTGTTGGTGTTTCCGGAGAGTGATACTGTATTTCAAATAGAGGCTCATAATTTGTGTTATTACGATACAGCTATGGTAGTGGTGGACTATGTAAAACCAGAGATAACTTTTATTGGAATATATGAGGGAGACACATTGTATGAAAACGAAAATGGATTGGTTAATTATACTAATATTGATTATGATAGTTTTCAGTCAATTTATTTAACTACAGTTGAGTCCTTTCAGTCTTATAATTATATTATTAAAGATTCTTATTCTCCATGTGACTCATCTAGTGATTCATCTATTGCTCTAACGTATGATTATGGGCTGTCATCTTTTGGATGTGTAGCTATTGAAAGGTGGATTATTTTGGAAGTAGTGGATACTAATGGATGTACTAATATAGACAGTACTATGGTTGTTCAGTATGGTGGTGGTGACATAGCTGAAAATACCTTTCAGACTCTATGCGTTTTTCCAAACCCTAGCTCTGGTGTAGTTTCAATAGATGTTCAAGATATGGAAGCAGGAGAAGTATTTGCTATTGATGTTATTAATACATTGGGTAAAGTAGTTTATAGTGAACAATCCTTTTCAAAGTTTACTCATTTGAACAAGCATCTGGATTTATCGCATTTGAAAAAAGGGCTGTATGTTTTGAAATTAAGCTCGGCTAATAAAATGGCAACAAGACGTCTAATCTTGCATTAAGGCTTATTTTAAACCTTTAATTTTTTGCAGAAGAACTTGTGCTAGTTTTAATTTGCTTTCTTCCGTCCAGCCAGCCACATGAGGGGAGAGGATGACATTCTTTGACTGAATAAGTCGCTGGAAATCCTTAGAGTTTTCTAGCTTTTCGAAGGATGTTTTTTCATCTTCCAATACATCCAAACAAGCTCCTAAAACCTTGCCTTCTTGCATAGCGTCTAAGAGGTCGGCAGTTTTTACACATTGTCCTCTAGAGGTATTGATGAGGTAAAAAGGTTTTTTGAATTGCATTATAAATTCATCATTGACTAAATGATGTGTTTCGTTTGTCAAAGGAATGTGCAAGCTAAGGATATCGGCTTCCTCAAAGATAGTTTGCATATCACTTTCAATCCCTTTTTCTGAATAGTTGCTTTTGTATTTGTCGTAGGCTAAGACTTTAACTCCAAAGCCACTCAGAACCTTTGCAAAGGCTGAGCCATTATGTCCGTAGCCGATTATGCCTAGCGTTTTTCCACTTAGTTCTACGCCTCTGTTTTCTTCTCTTTTCCAAAGTCCTTGTCTTACTTCTGAGTCGGCAGTATTTAGGGTGTTGAATAGGCTTAGAAGCATTCCCAAAGCGTGTTCAGCAACGGCTTGTCGATTTCCTTCTGGAGCATTCAAACAAGCAATTTCTTTTGATGTGGCGTATGATTCATCAATATTTTCCATGCCAGAACCTGCACGAGCTACAAAGCGTAATTCTTGGCAAGACTCTAAAAAAGAGGCGTCAATTTTAAATCGTGAACGTATGATTATACCGTAAACATCTGAACTTATGGCTTTTACTTCTTCTTTACTTAAGTCGTATGCTTCAAGGCAGTGATATCCTTTTTTTTCTAATTCCTCCCAAAGGATGGGATGAACGGTGTCAACAAAAAGAACTTTTTTCATATGGATAATATCAGCTGACCAATAAGGAAGTAGATGAATAGCCCAAGAACGTCATTTACTGTGGTAATAAATGGACCGGTTGCTAGTGCTGGGTCAATCTTGTATTTGTTAAGTGTTAATGGGATAAAAGTACCGAATAGTGCTGCGAATATAATTACAGACAAGAGTGCAATGCTTACCGTTAAGCTTAAGTCAAAGCCATAGCCTAGAAGGTATGATGAGCATAAAATAATAGTCGAGCAAATGATGCCATTAACAAGGGCAACGCCTAATTCTTTTATCAGTCGTTGAGAAATATTTCCTAATGAGCTAGCGCCACTAGCTAAACTTTGCACAACGATAGCAGCAGATTGTACACCTACGTTTCCGCCCATCGCTGCAATTAGCGGAATGAAAAACGCCATTTCGTAATTTTTTTCGATGTCAAAAATACCAATGACCTTTGCGCCGAATAGTCCGCCGACCATACCAATTAGTAGCCAAGGCAATCGAGCTCTAGTAATTTCCCATACGCTATCGCTTGACTCTACATCTTCAGAAATACCAGATGCCATTTGATAATCTTTTTCGGCTTCTTCTTTCATCACTTCCATTACATCATCACCAGTAATTCGACCAATAAGCTGACCTTTATTATTAACAACAGGCAATACAATAAGGTCATATTTGTTCATAGTGTGGGCAACTTCTTCCTGGCTTAATGTGGCATCAACTTTAATGATGTCTTCTTTCATAATGCCAGAAATCACAGCTTTAGAATCGGTTAATAATAGCTTTTTAAGAGATAATGTTCCAAGAAGGATGTTGTTGTCGTTCACGACATAAATGGTGTATACAAAGTCAAGGTCTTCGGCTTGTTTACGCATTTCTTTCACGCAACGCATTACCGACCAATTAGTATTGACTTTAATCAGCTCTTTTGCCATCAGCCCACCAGCAGTATCTTCGTCGTATTTTAATAAATCTACGATATCACTAGCGTGTTCTTGGTCTTCAATATGAGAGAGTACTTCTTGCTTTTTATTTTCAGGAAGCTCAGAAATAATATCGGCAGCATCATCAGAATCAAGGTTGTCCACAAATTCCTCTGCAATTTCTTTTGGGGAATGTATTTTAAGTAATTCCTCACGAAGGTCATCTTCTAATTCTACTAATACATCTGCTGCAATTTCGTCTTCTAAAAGCTCAAAAAGGAAACTAGCATTTTCGAAGTCAAGTTGGTCAAGAATTTCAGCAATATCAGCAGGGTGACATTCTTCTATTAATGACAAAACAGAGGTCGCTTTTTTGCTGTCAATAAGCGAGTTTAGTTCACTTAAATAGTCTTTTGTTAGGTCAAACTTCATCATTCAAAGCAATCTGTTAGTTCAAAAAAGTCTTCCACACTAAGTTGTTCTGCTCTTAAGTCCAGAAACTTTTTTGCTTTTATTTCGTCCACCAAGTTAAGACTTTTCAAAGCATTTCTCAAAGTCTTTCTTCTCATCGAGAAAGCCGTCTTTACTGTTCGTATGAATTTTTTCTCATCACACGGAAGGTCTTTTCTTTGGTTTCGTCTTAGTCTAATGACGGCAGATTTTACTTTTGGCGGAGGGTCAAAGACGTCTTCATTGACGGTAAATAAGTACTCAATATCGTAGTAGCATTGTAATAAAACACTAATTATTCCATAGGCTTTTTTGCCTGGAGGAGAGGCTACCCTTTCAGCTACTTCTTTTTGAAACATTCCCACAATTTCTGTTATGGTGTTTTTATGGTCGAGCGCTTTAAAAAGTATTTGTGAGGATATGTTGTAAGGGAAATTGCCAATAATTCCGACCTTATCGTCAAAAATTTCTTCGATAGGCAATTGTAAAAAATCACCTTCAATGATATGGTTTTCTAACTTTGGAAAGTGATTTTTAAGGTAGCGTACGGATTCTTTATCTATCTCAATTACAAAAACTTCCGAATCAAGATTTAATAGATACTTTGTAAGCACACCCATACCCGGGCCTACCTCTAATATTGACTGGTGACGGTTTGTATCTAAGCTGTAAGCTATATTTTGAGCAATTTCTAAGTCGGTAAGAAAGTGTTGTCCTAGGTGTTTTTTTGCTCTTACTTTGCTCATCTTACTCTATGATTTCTAATAAGGTTCGGAATGCACCAAATTTACCTTTATATCTGTCTTTATGCTTTTGTTGTAGTGCAGGAGAATGTTTCTCTTGATATTCGTTAAGCTTTTCTAGACTTTCGCAGTTGTATTGTATGGCATAGGTAATTTCATCGTCTACTAATAATTTACAGATTTTATATTCAACAAAATAGCCTGTTGCCATTACTTCAGGAATATGAACATTTCTCATCCATTCTAACCAATCGGTATGGATGCTTGGGTCTAAACTTACTGTTACGTTATATAGTATCATAATTCAATATTTTCATCACCTCTTAAGTTTCTAAATCGTTTTCTAGCTTCGCTTGTATATATGCTATCAGAATAGTCTAAGACAATTTTCTCAAAAATCTCCATAGCTTTTTCTTTATTATCCAATTTATTTTCAAGTAAATCTGCCCAATTGAATAAAGCATCATCGGCTAAAATATCATACGAGAAGTCAGTAGCTACTTTTTCATATAGTGCTGCTGCTTTAGCGTATTCTTTTCGGTTAAAATGAATATCGGCTTTTTTGAAAATAATGTCGTCTGTAAGTGTATGTCCTGGAAAAATACTGAGCATACTATCAAGTAGATTTAAGCTTTCGTCAAGTTTGTTTTGAAAGCTTAAAAGATCTGCTTTTGCGTACATATTCATTGCCATTGCAGAGGTGTCTAGCCCTAAATTATCTGTTATAAAAAGGGATAGCTTCATAGCATTGTTCGAAATAAGCTTTGTTGTTGATGCTTTTAAAACGTCGAGTTGAGCTTGAGCCCAATCAAATTGACCTTGATAATAAGATACTTTAGCACGATTGTACTTGGCTTGATGACCAATGGGATTTTCTTTGAACGATTTTTCTACCTGTGAATATAGCAAGATAGCGTCCCATTCTTCATTTGTAATTAGTAAAATATCGCCTAGCATGAGTTTACATTCTGCTTGTAGCTTTCCGTCATCTAACAATTGAATGGATTTTTCAAGAAGCTGAATTGCTGAGGGGTAGTCGTATAAATAGAAGGCTTTTATTTTAGCGTAGTCTTTCATCAAATAGACCATTTCTCTTGTTTGACCCAACTCACTAATTACGGATTGGTAATTTTTGTCAAGTTCTAGCAATTCATCATTAGTATAGTCTGTTTCCACAAGTGCTTCGCCAGCTACAATCAACTCCGATATTTTGGCATCCTTATAGTATGGGTTTTCAGTACCTAAGTTGACAATGTACTGATAGCATTTAATAGCACTTTGATAGGCTTTATTTTCATAGGCCACATAGGCTAAATCGAACATGCGATCGCCATTTTCTTTCAATCGTTTGTCAAGGGCTTTAGTATAAATATAGGCAGCATCGTATTCGTTAGATTGAATGTATAGCCAAATAAGTAACTCGGTAAGTTCGCTGTTATTTGTTTTTTGTACTCGAAGCAAAAGTTTTTTTCGCAATAAGTCGTAATTGTCTTTGCTGCTTTTTGTTCGTCCCAAACTGTTTTGGAGTTTAATTTTTACGGTGTTTAAGTTGTTTGGATTTTTTTCAATAAGGTCAAGGTAAACGCCTATCATTTTCTCTGTTTGACCTAAATTTGCTAGAGAAGATGCTTGTTGGAAGCCGAACTCATAATTGGGGTTTAATTCTTGTCCCCTTTGGTAAACTTTGTAAAGCCATTCGCTTTCGCCATTCTTTGAGAATTTAGAAGCTAATGCATTCACATCATTAGTTCTGCCGGTCCTGAGATTATCCAAACTTTTCCTAAACTCTTTGTCTGCTCGGTATTTGTCGCCTTTCTGCTTATAGACTAGTCCAAGGTCAAAGATGTATATGATTTGATTGGGGTATTTGTTTCTTGCTTTTTTAACTAGTGTAATGGCTTCAGTATATTTCTTTTCTTCAAGCAAACATTTAAGATAATTAGGATAGTATTTTTGAAGGCTTAATTTTGATTCAAATGTTTCATACATCTCAATCGCATTGGTACATTGTCCGCTGTAGGCATATTTATTAGCAATTCGTAAATCGCTATTGGATTGTGTGTATGCTTGAAAGCATAAAATGAGTGTTAAGGTTAATGTTGCTAGCCACTTCATTTAGTTGTATTGGAAAGTTTTGGATAGCTGATAAAGACTGTCAAAACGACTTTCAGCATTATTAAAGGTTTCTTCAAATTGAATTAGTGAGTTTGACACCTCTTCAATAGCCTGTTTTTCTCTAGTTAAAATAAGATTGATTTCGTCTTTTTCAAAAATGCCGTTATCAATATCGTTTAATAGATTGTTCAGTTGTTCTTGATTTCTTACTGTATTTGATAGAAGATTTTTCTTTGTTATAGATGCATTTTTGAATTGACGTTTCATCAACTTCATATCGTTCATGAAGTTCATCGTTTTCAAACTTGGTTTGGATCCTGTGCTAAGTTGAGCTTTAGAATATTCTAGCGATTCATTGTATTTCTTTAGGTTGGGCTTAGCCGATGAGATATCAATACTTTTTACTGAAGTAAATAAGCTGTCGTACTTGATTATTAAATCATTGATTGCTTCTTTCTCGCTTTGAAAGTTGGAGTTGGCACAGCCTATTGCTGTAGCAATTAAAAGTATTAAAAAGTATTTCATTAGTATATGTATTCAAATCCAGTGTAAGGAACAAGAACTTTAGGTATTCTAATTCCTTTTTCGTCCTGATTATTTTCTAATAATGAGGCTACTATTCTAGGTAATGCTAGAGCACTTCCGTTTAGTGTATGACAAAGTATATTATTCTTATTCTCGTCTTTATACCTCAGTTTGAGTCTATTTGCTTGATAGCTTTCAAAATTTGAAATAGAGCTCACTTCCAACCATCGTTCTTGAGCAGCTGAATACACTTCCATGTCATAGGTTAGGGCAGAGGTAAAGCTCATGTCTCCACCGCAAAGTTTTAATATTCTGAACGGCAGCTCAAGTTCTCTTAGTATTTGAGTAACGTGTTCTACCATGCTGTCTAGTGTTTGGTAGGATTGCTCAGGTTTTTGCACTTGCACAATTTCTACTTTATCAAATTGGTGCAGTCGATTTAGTCCTCTTACATCTTTTCCGTAAGAGCCTGCTTCTCTTCTAAAGCAAGGGGTATATGCTGTGTATTTTATAGGGAAGTCTTCGCTTTTTACGATTACATCTCTAAAAATATTAGTAACGGGAACTTCGGCAGTTGGTATTAGGTATAAATTATCAACGGTAATGTGATACATTTGTCCTTCTTTGTCAGGAAGTTGCCCTGTGCCAAATCCACTGGCTTCATTAACAAGATGTGGAGGTTGGATTTCTTGATAGCCTGCTGCTGTATTTTTATCCAAGAAATAATTGATTAAAGCACGTTGTAGTTTTGCACCCTTCCCTTTATAAACAGGGAACCCTGCACCAGATATTTTATTGCCCAATTCAAAATCTATGAGGTCGTATTTTTGTGCTAATTCCCAATGTGGTAGGGCATTCTCATGAAGTTTAGGAATGTCACCTTCTTGAGATACAGTTTCGTTATCGTTAGCAGATTTTCCGGAAGGAACACTTTCGTGAGGAACATTCGGAATTTGAGTAAGTAAATCAGTGAGTTCGTCACTGACTTTATTTAGCAATTCACCTAATGACTTGCTCGTTTGTTTAAGTTCTACGGTTTTCAGTTTAGCTTCTTCGGCTTTTTCTTTCTCACCATTTTTAAAGTATTGTCCAATCTCTTTGGCAATTTGATTGGACTGAGACAAAATATTATCAAGCTTACTTTGTGTATCTTTTCTTAAATCATCTTTGCTGATAATTTCATTAAAGAGTTCATCTGCATGAATATTCCTCTTTTTTAAGCGTTCTAATGCTTCTGTCTTGTGTTCTCTTATGTAGTTGATCTGTAACATGCTTGTGTTTCTAGAATTACAAAAATAACATTCTTAATCAAAAAAAACTCCCTAACTTAAAAAGCAGGGAGTTTAACTATTTTATTAATACGCTACCTTTTAGTTAATAGGGTCTACGGATACGTATGAACGATTGTTTGATTTCTTAGTAAATTGAACAATACCATCGGTTAATGCGAAAAGAGTATGGTCTTTACCAATACCAACATTTTCACCTGGATGATGCTTAGTTCCTCTTTGACGAACGATAATGTTTCCAGCAATAGCACCTTGACCACCGAATATCTTCACGCCAAGTCGTTTACTTTCTGATTCTCTTCCGTTCTTACTACTTCCTACACCTTTCTTATGAGCCATAGTATTTGATTTTTATATGTTAAACTATTTGTCAGTTTTTTTAGCTGCTGTCTTCTTAGCAGTTGTTGCTTTTTTAGCGGCAGGCTTTTTAGCTGCTGCTTTAGGCTTTGCTGCCACTGCCTTTTTTGGTGCTGCTTTTTTAGGAGCTGCATCTTTTTTGGCAGTTGCTTTAGCTGCTGTTGCCTTTTTTTCTACTGGCTTAGCTTCTTCTTTTGGAGTAGCTTTTTTGGCAGAAGCACCTTTTTCAACAATGCTTTGAATTTCAATTTGAGAAAACGATTGTCTGTGACCATTTTTCACTTTGTATCCCTTTCTCCTTTTCTTTTTGAAGACAATTACCTTGTCACCTTTCATGTGGCCAAGCACTTTTGCAGTTACTTTTGCACCACTGATAGCTGGGGCGCCAACATTTATTTTTCCGCCATTGTCAATCAATAAAACTTTATCGAATTCAACTTTAGAACCTTCTTTGCTATCTAGACGATGAACAAAGATTTGTTGGTCTTTTTCAACTTTGAATTGTTGCCCTGCTATTTCTACAATTGCATACATTCTAAATGTTTTTTTTAATCCACTATTTTTTGTGGGGTGCAAATGTAATAATTAATCAACAACTTGCAAAATAAAATTACCCTTTGTTTACTAGGTGGATGCCTCCTAAAATAATACCTATACTTAGGAAGTGGTTCAGCGTAATATTTTCACCGTCCACAAAGCCCCAAAAAATTGCAACTATTGGAATGAGGTATGTTACCGATGAAGCGAATATTGCCGTTGTATTCTTTACTAAAACATTAAAAGCAACAAGAGCAATGGAAGTGCCTATTGTAGATAATAAAACTATATAGAGAAAAGCTGTAAGAGCATCTTCACTGTTTTCCATTTTGTAACTAAAGTCTGAAAAATAGAGTGCTAACAAACAGAATGGTCCGATAACAAAAAATGCCAAGCCAGAGATGTCAATAGCAGACATGTCTTGCAATGAATTTTTGATGGTGTTTAAACTTATGGCATAGCACAATGTCGCAGCAATGACATAATAGGAATAGTTCATGTTTTCAAAATTCACTCCTCCGTATGCAATAAGCGATACTGCTCCGCAAAGTCCAATAATAATTCCTAATACCTGACTCCTTTTCACTTTGTTTTTGAATAAGAAAACGGCAATTATAAATGTGAATATAGGCACTAAGGCATTCAAAATACCAACAAGTGAACTGTCAAGATACGTTTGTGCTTTGGTAAATAAAAAGGCAGGTATTCCGTTTCCAAACAAGCCTACAATGATTATTGGCAATATGTGACGCTTCTCGATTTTAGCAATCTTTTTCCAAACGAAGGGCAATAAACTAAGCCATGCGATACCCATTCTTAATTGTGCAACCTCAATGTCATTAAACACAATAAGTCCCTTTTTCATGAGAATAAAGGAGCTTCCCCAAATGAAGGCGAGCAGGATAAGTAGAAGCCACGTAAAAACTTTTTTGTTAGATAATGACACAAACAATAATTTTTGCGAAGATATGTTAGTATTTTTGTAACCTATTATAAATATAAAATTATGTTCAAAAACTTTTTAACTCTCTTATCAATCTTAGTTCTTGTTAGCTGTGGACAAAACACTACTTCGAATGTTGAATCTGAAGTTATGGCTTTAGCTGATGCAAAAGCTGAATTTATAATTGATGGTATGAGCTGTCAGGTTGGCTGTGCAGCTTACATTGACGAGGAACTTGAGAAATTAGAGGGTGTTGTAAAGGCCGAAGTAGATTTTGAAAGTAAGCTGGCTGTTGTAGATTATGATAATAGTTTAATAAGCGAGTATGCTATGATTGATTTAATTAATACACTTAAGGATAGTTTGTACACTGTAAGTTCGGTAGAAGTAGAAATTCTGCAAGCTGTTGAGCAAGTGAAAATTGACACGCATTAATTTTTAAATGAATTTTTCTAAACGTTTTGTTCGGTTTAATTGGCTGGCTTTAGTCCTCATTTTTTTGGTGGTTATTGCTGGTAGCTTTGTGCGAATTACTGGTAGTGGTATGGGTTGTCCCGATTGGCCTAAGTGCTTTGATCAATGGATTCCTCCCACTGATATTAGTCAAGTGCCAGATAATTACAAAGAAAAATTCGTGGAGCAACGCCAAGAAAAAGTAGTAAAGTTCGGGAAATTCTTGTCTGCTATTGGCATGTCCGATGTGGCGACTCAGATGCAAAATGATCCTAACCTTACAAAGGAAGAAGACTTTAATGTTCGCAAAACATGGACGGAATACATTAACCGATTGTTTGGCTTTCTGGCAGGTAACTCGGTGCTTTTCATTTTTGCTTGGATAGTTTTATTTTACAGAAAGCATAGGGTTTTACTGTTTCTGTCATTCATTAATCTTATTTTCATGGCCTTTCAGGCCTGGTTTGGATCTATTGTAGTAGCCTCTAATTTGGTGCCTTGGACAATTACAGTTCATCTATTTTTTGCCTTACTAATTATTTTTATTCAATTGTATATAATTCGATTAGTTGCTCCAAGTCAATCGAATAATCTTTTGTTTAATAAACTGAATTTTAATTTGATTTGGCTGTGTTTTATAATTACAGTTGTGCAATTGTTTTTAGGCACACAAGTTCGAGAGTCTATTGATGAGTTGACGCGTATGGGTATTGGACGTGAACAGTGGACGGAGTATTTAAGTGTTCCTTTCTTCATTCATCGTAGTTTTTCGTGGTTTGTTTTGGTTTTACTGACGTTCATTGCTTACCAAAATGAAAGAAACAAGAAGTATCGAATTGTTCGATGGTTATATGCTATTCTTCTTATAGAATTGTTGTCAGGTGTTCTTTTAGCACACTTTAATATGCCTGGCTTAGTACAAACGGCTCATTTGGTGTTTGCTACTATTCTATTTGGAAATCTAAGTTTACAGGTGTTTAGGACTAAGAGTCATCATTAATTTTAGTAATATACTAACTTATTGCGTTAAAAAAACCTTTGAAATGGTAAGATTGTAAATAACACCTTCTTTTCATTAATGTGCTAAATGACTAAATTTGTTGTGATTTAATTTAATTATTAATTTATAAACATTTAGACTATGAAAAAACCAATCCTTTCATTAATTGCCTTTTTAACCACTCTAGTAATAGTTCAGGCAGAAGAGACTTACACCTTTGATTGTGGAGGTCAAGATTTCATAATTTCGTTTGAGGAATACGAGAATCTTTCACAAATTGATTTCAATAACGATGGAGAATTTAATGATGCTGATTTACAATTGTTTTTCAATTGTGATGATTTATCTTTCGACTCAGATTTTGAAGATGATTCGGACTCTGACGAACTTGAATTTTTGAGTCTAGATGACGTCATTGATTTTCTAACTAATAATTTCGGTAATGATTTAAATGAATTAATTTCCGAATTAGAAAACTCTACATTTACTGGCACTGATATAGATGATTTTGATGTGATTGGTGATACGATAGTAATTAATGACACAATATTTTCTGATTTTTTTAATAGCATTTCATATTTCTATAATAATAAAGTCATTAAATCTAATATTCAAAAAAGAGAATTATTAGATGTTCTTGATTTACAAGGTAGAAGAGTTCCATTCATACAAAATCAGCCTTTAATTTATATCTATAGTGATGGATCAGCAGAAAAAAGAATGACTTTAGAAAGGTAAGAGTTCTCCTATTTAAGTTATTAATAAAAAAAGGCTCAATTTAATTGAGCCTTTTTTTATTAATGATTATATAATCTTACATCATTCCTGGCATACCACCGCCACCCATTGGAGGCATTGGAGGAGTATCTTCAGGTATATCAGCAAGCACACATTCTGTAGTAAGTAACATGCCTGCTACGGAGGCGGCATTTTCTAAAGCTACTCGCGTTACTTTTGTTGGGTCAATTATACCAGCTTCGAACATATTTTCATATTTTTCTTTCTTAGCATTGTAACCAAAGTCTGCTTTTCCTTCTTTTACCTTAGAGACAACTACTGAGCCTTCATTACCGGCATTAGCCACAATTTGTCTCAAAGGCTCTTCTATAGCTCTTATTACAATTTGAATACCAGTGTTTTCGTCAGCATTATCGCCTTTTAATTGGCTTAAGGAATCGGCAGCTCTTACAAGAGCAACTCCACCACCTGCAATAATACCTTCTTCAACAGCAGCTCTAGTAGCGTGAAGTGCGTCATCTACACGGTCTTTTTTCTCTTTCATTTCAACCTCAGAGGCAGCACCTACATAAAGTACCGCTACACCACCAGCTAGTTTCGCTAATCGTTCTTGTAGTTTTTCTCTGTCGTAGTCAGAAGTAGTAGTCTCTATCTGAGCTTTGATTTGGTTTACGCGAGCTGTAATATTTTCTTTTTCACCAGCACCATTTACAACTGTCGTATTGTCTTTGTCGATACTCACTTTTTCAGCTGTTCCAAGCATATCTAGTGTAGCGTTTTCGAGTTTAAACCCTCTTTCTTCAGAAATTACAGTTCCTCCTGTTAGGATAGCAATATCTTCTAGCATTGCTTTTCTTCTGTCTCCAAATCCTGGAGCTTTTACAGCAGCAATCTTTAGAGAGCCTCTCATTTTATTTACAACTAAGGTAGCGAGTGCTTCACCGTCTACATCTTCAGCGATTATTAATAATGGCTTTCCTGACTGTGCTGCTGGTTCTAATACAGGAAGTAAATCCTTCATATTAGAAATTTTCTTGTCGTAAATAAGAATGTATGGATTTTCCATTTCGGCAAGCATCTTCTCTGCATTAGTAACAAAGTAAGGGGATAGGTACCCTCTGTCAAACTGCATGCCTTCTACAACTTCTACGTAAGTGTCCGTTCCTTTAGCTTCTTCAACAGTGATAACGCCTTCTTTCTTTACTTTATCCATTGCTTCTGCAATTAGTGAGCCGATAGCATTATCATTATTGGCGGAAATAGCACCTACTTGTTGGATTTTTTCTATGCTGTCACCCACTTCTTGTGACTGGGCTTTAAGGTTTTCTACAACAACAGCAACTGCTTTGTCAATACCTCTTTTTAAATCCATAGGGTTTGCTCCGGCAGCTACGTTTTTAAGTCCGTTAGAAACAATTGCTTGAGCCAAAACTGTAGCAGTAGTTGTTCCGTCACCAGCAATATCAGCTGTTTTGGAAGCCACTTCTTTTACCATCTGAGCACCCATGTTTTCAATAGTATCTTCTAGCTCTATTTCTTTAGCTACAGATACACCATCTTTTGTGATGGATGGACCGCCAAACTTCTTGTCAATCACAACATTTCTGCCTTGTGGCCCTAACGTAACTTTCACTGCATTTGCAAGAGCATCAACACCTCTTTTTAGGGCATCTCTTGCTTCAATATCAAATTTTATTTCTTTTGCCATTTTTTAATTTTTTAAATAATTGCAAGGATATCAGACTCTCTCATAATCATGTAGTCTTTTCCTTCAAATTTTAGTTCTGTTCCCGAGTACTTTCCATAAAGTACAGTATCGCCAACTTTTACTGTTAGTGGCTCGTCTTTTTTGCCATCACCTACGGCAACAATTGTGCCTTTTTGTGGTTTTTCCTGTGCAGTATCTGGAATGATAATTCCAGAAGCTGTAGTAGTTTCAGCTTGTGCAGGTTCTACTAATACTCTGTCTGCTAGTGGTTTTACATTCATAAGATTAAATTTAATTGTTAATGTTCGACATTTAGTATTAAGACAAAAAGTGTGCCACAAGGACACACTTTATAGATTTGATGACTTTTTTTCAGCCAGTTTGAAATTATGTCAGAAAGTATATGACTATTCTTCAGGTGCTTCCTGAATTGGCAGTGCTGGTAAACTCTGAGTGGGTATTGGCGTTTCGTCTAATTGCTCTTGAATAATAGATTCATTTTGACCGTTTTCATCAACAGTTGACGAAATACTTAAATTAGACATTAATGAAAAGAATAATAGTGCTATAGCTAAATACCAAGTGGCTTTTTCTAAAAAGTCAGCTGTTTTTTTGACACCCATTACCTGATTTCCACCACCAAAAGTTGCCGAAAGACCACCGCCTTTAGGATTTTGAACTAATACTACTAAAAGAAGCAGAATACATGTGATGATGATTAGAACTGAAAATATAGTGTACATAACTCTTATTTATTGTTTTGATCAATTAATTGATCGATTAATTCAATTTGGGATGCAAATAAAGAACTTTTTTGGGGATATTTCAAACAAAGTTGACGATATGCTTCTTTGGCTTTTTCGTAATGTTCTTGTTCTAGATATACTTTAGCGAGGGTTTCTGTAACAATATCAAATTCAAATTTCTCACTTTTTTTGGCTTGATTAGTAGCCGAGTAAAATTCTTTCTTTTGCGGTTTTCTTTCTCTGTTGGCAATAAAGTCTTCAATAAGGCTAACCTTTTCCTGTAATTTATTTTCTTCTTTTTCTCTTACTATTGGTTTAGCCTGACTAAGTTTTAACCATTGACTAAAGGAGTGTGTTTCTTCTTTTTCAAACTCTAAAGGTTGACCGATGTTTAATGATTCTTTAATGACTTCTTTGGGTGTCTCATCAGTTTTTTGTGAATCAATTTTGTCAACGTTCTTAATTTTACTCTTTTCTACTTTCGATTTCTTTTCGGTAAGCAAATGAAACAGCTGATGCCTATCAGAAGCGTGGGCAGCTGTAACCTTTAAACTTTGGTTAAAATGAATGCTATTTATGTTTTGTAAACTTTTAAGGTAAAGCAATCGGCTAGTCTGGCAAAAAGGGTATTTATCAACCAATTCTTTTAAAGTTTCTGAATCCTCTCTTTTGAGAGTATGTGGTTGCTTAACCCATTGTGTATATTTCTCTTGAAGATTTACCAATTTGAAATGGATTCGTTAAAAATATTATCTATCAATTGCTCGGTAATTTCTTCGTTTAAAGTTTCTTCTACCGATTTAAAATCATCACTACTATCGTAGTCTGCATATCGACTGAATGTTTTCTCAAAATTATATTCTTCCTGTACGCTATTGGTAAAAGTTACTCTAACAGAAATGGTTAATCTGTTTTTAGCAGCTGTTTCATTAGCCTGAATGGCTATGGGTTTTATAACATAATTTGAAATATATCCAGAATAAGTTAAGTCTCCATCTGATGATACTGGATTAAGGTTTGTTTCAGAAGATAATTTGTCTTTAAGAGCTTCTGTGAAGTTATTTGATAAATTGGACGGTGAAAGAGCAGTTTTATTTTCAAAAAATTGAATGTTAACAGTCTTTACATCAGAAGAAATTGATGCCCCAGAAAATGTATATACTCCACAGGAGCTAATTGCTAAGGATAGTATTGCTATGTATTTTTTCACGTTTTTCAAAGTAAGTATTCTTTAATTTTTCGGTAAAGTGTTCGTTCTGAAATACCTAGCTCGTCAGCGGCATCCTTTCGTCTGCCTTGATGTCGAATTAAAGATTCTTCGATTAGAATTTTCTCTTGTTCTTGCAGGGTCAAGATTTCTTTCTCAGGCAATTTTTGGGATGCTTCTTCCTTTGGCTGAATGAAGAATTTTTCTTTTAATGTATTTTCCTCAGGAACAACCACATTGCCTTCCATTAACTCTTTGGTAACCCTCTTCAAATCATTTAAATCATTTTTCATATCAAAGAGGACTTTATATAAAATCTCCCTTTCTGAAAAATCGTTTTCAGCCTTTCCTTTTCCAAATAATACTGGAGTAGCATTCTCTTTTGGAATGTAATGGCTCAATGTTTCTTTGTCAACGCTTCTGTTTTGTTCAACTGCAGAAATTTGTTCGCAAATGTTTTTCAGTTGTCTAATGTTTCCTGGCCAAGAATAACTTTCCAATAAATCTATGGCTTCTTCATTTAGTCTTATGGCAGGGATTCTGTATTTGTCGGCGAAGTCGGCAGCAAATTTTCTAAACAAAAGATGAATGTCTTCTTTTCTTTCTTTTAAAGAAGGCATTTTAATGTTTATAGTATTGAGCCTGTAGTAGAGGTCTTCTCTGAATTTGCCGTTTTGAATGGCTTTTTCAATGTTAACATTGGTAGCGGCGACTACTCTAACATCAACTTTAATGAGTTCGCTAGACCCAACTTTCATAAACTCACCACTTTCAAGAACTCTTAAGAGTCTAACCTGTGTGCTCATTGGTAATTCACCTACTTCATCCAGAAAAATAGTGCCGCCATTGGCTACTTCAAAATACCCTTTTCTTTTGTCACTAGCTCCAGTAAATGCTCCTTTTTCATGACCGAAAAGTTCACTGTCAATAGTGCCCTCTGGAATAGCTCCACAATTTACCGCTATATAGTTGTTGTGTTTGCGTTGACTACTGTGGTGAATGATTTTAGGCATAGATTCTTTACCAGTACCACTTTCACCTGTTATCAAGACAGAGATATCAGTTGGAGCAACTTGAACCGCAATTTCTATAGCACGCTCTAACTTGCTGGATTGACCAACAATACCAAAACGTTGTTTTATGTCTTGATGTAGCGTCATGCTTTTTTTATTGCTTTACCTTTTAGGGTTGCAGATGTACATTGGTCTACTTCAACTAAAACATAGTCCCCAATCTTGTAGTCTTCCTTAGGGAAAACAACAACTGTATTCTGAGTATTTCTTCCAAATAATTCTTCTTTGGATTTTTTGGATACACCTTCAACTAAAACTTTGTGAGTTTTACCTACATGATTTTGGTTTCTAATTAATGAATGTCCCATTTGCTTGTCAATAATTTCTTGCAAACGTCTTTTCTTTACATCTACTGGAACATCGTCTTCAAACTTTCTTTGAGCTTGTGTGTTTGGACGTTCGGAATAACTAAACATATAGCCAAAGTCATATTTTACAATGTCCATGAGGCTGAGTGTATCTTGGTGTTCCTCTTCAGTCTCAGAACAAAAGCCGGAAATAATGTCCATAGAAATAGCGCAATCAGGAATAATTTTTCTGATAGATTCTATTCTGTTGAGGTACCATTCTCTGCTGTAGCCACGATTCATTAATTCTAAAATACGACTATTTCCAGATTGTACTGGCAAGTGAATATAGTTACAGATGTTTTCGTATTCAGCTATAGTATGAAGCACATCGTCTTGCATATCTTTAGGGTGAGAGGTTGAAAAACGTACTCTGAGTTCAGGGCTTACCTCTGCCACCATTGCTAACAGTTGAGCGAAGTTTGTGCTGTTTTCTTGCTCTTCCTTACTGAGCTTGTTGAAGTCTTTCTTTAATCCACCCCCATGCCATAGGTATGAGTCAACATTTTGTCCTAGAAGCGTTACTTCTTTATAGCCATCGTTTACAAGTTGTTGGCATTCTTGAACAATACTTTTAGGGTCTCTACTTCTTTCTCTTCCTCTAGTAAAGGGAACAACACAAAACGTGCACATATTATCGCACCCTCTAGTGATTGAGACAAAAGCGGTAATACCGTTTCCGCCTAATCGAACGGGGCTAATTTCCGCATAAGTCTCCTCCTTAGAAAGAATAACATTTACTGCTTTTCTTCCGTCAGTAACTTCATCGATGAGGTTTGGTAAATCGCGGTATGCATCAGGACCAACAACCATATCGACTAATTTTTCTTCTTCAAGAAATTTATCTTTTAAGCGTTCCGCCATACAGCCCAATACGCCTACAAGCATTTTTGGATTTTGTTTTTTCTTGATTGCGCGATACACTTTCAATCGATTACGAACGGTCTGCTCAGCTTTTTCACGTATAGAGCAAGTGTTTACAAATACGATATCGGCATCTTCAAGGTTTGGCGTTGTCGAAAACCCTTCTTTGCTTAAAATTGACGCTACGATTTCGCTATCAGAAAAGTTCATTTGACACCCATAGCTTTCAATATACATCTTTTTGCTATTCTTTGAATGGCTTTCAATCGATAGGGCTTCTCCTTGTCTGCTGGCATCAATTATTTTCTCTTCGCTCATAAATCTACTTCAGTATTAGTCTGCAAAATTAATAAAAACTGACAAATTGACAGAAAATATTTTTTTCAAAAATCTTATATTATATAATAATATAATTGAGATTATACAATGTCATGGTTTGGAAATTTGGGTAAAGGAGTAATATATTTGCACCAAAATTAAACGAAAACAACTTATTCTCTCATGGCAAAAAATCTAGTAATTGTCGAGTCACCTGCTAAAGCTAAGACTATTGAAGGCTTTTTGGGCAAGGATTTCATTGTAAAATCAAGTATTGGTCATATTCGTGATTTACCTAAAAAAGGAAGTATGGCTATTGATATTGAAAATGGATTTAAACCTACCTATGAAGTTTCTACTGACAAAAAAAAGGTGGTAGATGAACTCACAAAACTTTCAAAGAAATCAGATTTAGTTTGGCTTGCAACGGATGAGGACCGCGAGGGAGAAGCCATAGCATGGCATTTGCTTGAGGCATTGAATCTTGATGAAAGTAAGACCAAAAGAATTGTTTTCAATGAAATTACTAAAACAGCTATCAATAAAGCTGTTGAAAATCCCAGGAAAATAGATGTTAATCTAGTTAATGCACAACAAGCCCGAAGAGTATTAGATAGACTTGTAGGTTTTGAATTGTCACCGGTTCTTTGGAAAAAAGTTAAATACGGTTTATCCGCTGGTAGAGTTCAATCTGTTGCTGTACGTTTAATAGTTGAAAGAGAAAAAGAAATTATTGACTTTGTAAGCAAATCTACTTACAAGGTTTCTGCACAATTCCTTTCAAGTCAAGGAAATGTATTTAAAGCGGATTTATCCAATAGATTCGACACTAAAGAAGAAGCTATTAACTTTCTAAGTTCATGCGTTTCTTCAGACTTTAGTATTTCGTCTTTAAACAAAAAACCTGCTAAAAAATCACCTTCTGCTCCTTTTACAACTTCTACGCTACAACAAGAAGCGTCGAGAAAATTAGGCTTTACTGTTGGCCAAACAATGAGTGTTGCTCAGAAGCTGTATGAGTCTGGAAAAATCACATATATGAGAACCGATAGTGTTAATCTTTCGGGAGACGCTGTAAAATCAGCTTCTCAATATATAGAGTCAACTTTTGGTGCGGACTATTCTAAAAGTAGAACATACTCTACGAAGTCAAAAGGAGCTCAAGAAGCTCACGAAGCCATTCGGCCTACTAATTTAGCCAACTCATCTGTTGAAGGCGAACGTAATCAAATGAGACTGTATGACTTAATCTGGAAACGAACAATTGCTTCTCAAATGTCAGATGCACAACTCGAACGTACTGTGGCTGAAATTATCATTTCAAATCGACAAGAAAAATTTGTTGCTAAGGGTGAAATGATAAAATTTGATGGTTTTCTAAAGGTGTATTTAGAAAGTACTGACGAAGAAAATGAAGAGCAAGACGGTATGTTGCCAAATCTAGTAGAGGGAGAAGTTGTAAGTTCTAAAGAAATAAATGCTATTGAACGATTTAGTAAGCCTAAAGCAAGATATACTGAAGCAAGTTTAGTAAAGAGGCTGGAGGAATTAGGCATAGGTCGACCATCTACGTATGCTTCAACAATTACTACCGTTCAAAACAGAGGTTACGTGGTTAAGGGACAAAGTGAAGGTGTTAAAAAGCCATATGTCTTCTTAACCTTAAAAGACAGTCAAGTTGAAGAATCTGTGAAGACAGAAAAAACGGGCTCTGATAAATCCAAGATGAAGCCTACAGATATTGGAATTGTAGTTACAGATTTTCTAAAAAGTCATTTTTCTGAGGTTATGGATTATGGTTTTACGGCAGATGTTGAAAAAGAGTTTGATGATATAGCAAGAGGAGAGAAGGTTTGGAACGATATGATTAGTCAGTTTTATGACGGTTTTGCTAAAACGGTAAATGAGGTAGCAGACAATTCTGAAGCTGCTAAAGGGCAACGTTTACTAGGTCAAGAGCCTGTAACCGGAGAAAATGTATATGTTAAAATTGGTCGTTTTGGACCGATGGCACAAATTGGCGAAGTAAGTGATGAGAAGAAGCCTAGATTTGCATCATTATTGGCCGATCAAAGCATTGCAACAATAAATCTTGAACAAGCCTTAGAATTGTTTAAATTGCCAAGGACAGTAGGTGAGTTTGAGGGTGAGGAGGTTGTCGCATCAGTCGGTCGTTTTGGTCCATATTTGAGGTTTAAAGGAAAATTTGTGTCCATTAAAAAAGATGATGGAGATGACCCTCTAACTATTAAAATTGAAAGAGCAACAGAACTTATTTTAGCTCACAGAAAAGCAGAGGCGGAAAAGACAATCAATCGCTTTGAAGGTGACCCACTTGTTCAAGTTTTAAACGGAAGATACGGTCCATTTATTCAAATCGGTGAAGGCGCCAGAAAAAATAAGACGAACGTTAAAATCCCAAAGGATATTGAGCCAAAGTCTTTGACTAGAGAAATGTGCCTGGAGTTGGCCGAAAAAAGTAAGAATAAGTAGATGGAATTTGAATTGAGTTTTAGTCCGATTTCTCATGATGAGAATGATTATCAAGCCGCTCAGCTAGGTAATCAAGTTATGGCTTACACTCAAGGAAATTTCCCTAACCTTTCAGAAGCTGATTTAGTTATATTCTGCGTGCCAGAATACCGAGGGAATTCTATTGAAAACTCGTCTGAAAATTTCGAAAAAATTAGGTTAGAGTTATATGAACTATTTGAAGGTCCAGAGCGATTAAGAATTGCTGACTTAGGTAATTTAGTGCTTGGCGAAAAAATAACAGACACTTACCAGTTGTTAGCTGATGTTTTGACTGAATGCGAACATCGTAATTTGTTTTCTCTTGTTATAGGAGGTACACAAGATTTGACGATAGCGCAATACAATTCATGTAAACAATTGGGTAAATTATCTAATATAGTGAGTGTCGATTCAAGATTAGATTTAGGGCTTGTTAAAAATGCCAAATCTTCAAATTCTTATCTTTCAGAAATAATAAACTCTAAGCCTAATGTGTTGTTTAATTTTTCTAACATTGGCTATCAGTCTTACTTAAATCCTCAAACCTCTGTAAAGTTGATAAACGACTTGTATTTTGACGCCTTTAGATTAGGAGAGATTAGACGAGATTTAGAGGAAGTGGAACCCATATTACGTAATGCCGATTTAGTGTCAATTGATATGAATAGTGTTCGATTGTCAGATTCTCCTGCCAATGATGATGGTTCACCAAACGGTTTTTATTCTGAAGAGATTTGTCAGATAATGCGCTATGCTGGAATAAGTGGCCGAATAAAATCCTTGGGGATTTATCATTATGATTCAAATAATGACGATAGTTCTAAAACAGCAAAGCTTATTTCACAAATGATATGGTGTTTCTTTGATGGGTTTTTTCATAAGATGAAAACATTTAAACCCACTGATAAAGATATGGCAAAATACCACGTTTCCATGAGAGATGGCGAGTATAATGCATGTTTTTTCAAAAACAAAAAAATGAATAAATGGTGGATGGAGATACCTTTGCTAAATAATAATGCAAAATCAATCGATGAGGGTTATTTTATCCCTTGTTCTTATTCAGATTACAAGCAAGCGGTTAAGGGTGATGTTCCCGAAAGATGGTGGAAAGCGTTTCAGAAAATGAATTAATCTTTCATTGATAAATTCTATTTGCTTTTTCTACTAAAAAAAAATAGTTATTTTAGCCGAATATTAATTGTGATAAACGTTTTGTCGTTACCTTTTATGAAAAAATATTTTTTGCTTTTCTTGTTGTTTACTCTTGCTTTTCATTCTAAAGCGCAGCAAGATCCTCAATTTAGTCAATATATCTTTAACAATCTATCGTTTAACCCTGGATCGTCTGGATATGAGGAAGCAATATGTGCTACGGCTCTTCACCGTTCTCAGTGGGTTGGTTTTGAAGATGCTCCTGTAACAACTAACTTGTCAGTTCAATCCCCATTACAATTATTGCATGGTGGTGTAGGTCTAAATATACTTACTGATAAAATTGGTCAAAACGAATTTTTATCTCTGAATCTTTCTTACGCTTACAGATTTGATGTCGCTGGTGGTAAACTTGGAATTGGTGTTTCTGTTGGTGTAATGCAAGACGGTTTAGACGGAAGTGGCATAATCACTGAAAATCCAGACCCTTCCATACCAACTTCAACTGAAAAAGGTTCAAGCTTTGACCTAGGAGCTGGTTTATTTTTTAACTCCGATAAGGTTTATGTTGGCTTATCATCTAAGCACATAAATGAGCCAACAATTACCACCTCTTTAGATATATTTGACGTTAAAAGGCATTATTATTTAACGGCTGGATACGTTCACGAATTAAATCCAAAAATTGATGTAAAACCCTCCTTACTTGTTAAAACAGAGGGAGTTACAACTACTCTAGACTTAACTTCAATACTCGAATACAATAAAAAGTTGTGGGGTGGAGTTACATATAGACCTAGTTCCCGTGCAGTACTATTACTCGGTATGCACATCAACGATGATTTGAAATTTGGATTCTCATACGATATTCCTACTACAAACGTTTCTACATCTGGAAGCTTTGAATTTATGTTGGGATATTGCTTTAAAATAGATTATAACAAGGTTGTCAAAGGATTTAAAAACCCTAGATATCTATAAAAATGTTATATTTGTTGCTTTCCAAAGTAAAATCATCACTTTTTTAAGTGGTGATTTTGTGGCTTTGAATGAAATAATAACCCTCTTATTTGAGGCAAAATAAAAGTATTATGAAAAATTTATTTGTCTTTGGATTCGTCGCAGTAGTATTGGCAAGTTGCTCTACTTCTGGTAATGGCGAACTGATAGGTATTCAGAATAGACCTATCTGGAATCCAACTGACCCTTACGGAATGGTATTTATTCCTCAGGGAAGTTTTAACATGGGACCTGGTGACCAAGATGTTCCTTATGCTCATGTAACGCAACACAAAACAGTTTCTGTAGCAGCATTCTACATTGATGAAACTGAAATTACAAATAATGAATACCGACAATTTGTTGAGTGGGTTAGAGATTCAATCGCTAGAGTTATACTAGGAGAAAATGGTGTCGAAGGTTATGAACTCATAGAAGAGGATGACTACGGTAACTTTATTGACCCACCTCACATTGATTGGAGTAGATCTATTAGATGGGATGACACTGAGGTTCGTGAAGTTCTTGAGGATGAAATGTATTTGCCAGAACACGAAAGATTCTATTCAAGAAGAGAATTTGATACTAGAAAATATAACTTTAGATTTGAAGATGTTGATATTCAGCGTGCATCTTCTAGAGAAAATAAAGCTCAAGGTAAAAAAGACAGATCAGTCTTCATTGAAAAACCTGAAATTAATATTTTCCCAGACACACTAGTTTGGACTTCGGATTATACCTATTCGTACAATGACCCTTGGTCAAGAAATTATTTCCATCATCCAGCATTTGATGATTACCCAGTCGTGGGTGTTAGTTGGAAGCAGGCTGTAGCTTTTTCAAAATGGAGAACAAGTATTCTTGATAAATATTTAATCGAAAGAGAAGAGCCTTTACATGATGAGTTTCGTCTTCCTTCAGAAACAGAGTGGGAGTACGCAGCCAGAGGTGGTTTTGATTTATCGCCATATCCATGGGGAGGGCCTTATACTACCAACGAGGTAGGTTGTTTTCTTGCTAACTTCAAGCCAAGGAGAGGTAACTATGTAGCCGATGGTGGTATCAAAACAGTAAAGGTTGCATCTTATAATCCGAATAACTTTGGATTGTACGATATGGCTGGTAACGTTTCAGAGTGGACAAGTAATGCTTATGATGAGTCAGCATTTAATTTCTCTCACGATATGAATATGGATTTCAACTACGACGCTCAGGATTCCGACCCTCAAATTTTAAAGAGAAAGGTTATTCGTGGTGGTTCTTGGAAAGATATTTCTCACTTCATACAAGTAGGAACAAGAGATTATGAATTTCAAGATACGGCTAAATCATATATCGGGTTTAGAAACGTGATTTCTTTCTTAGGTAGAGATAAAGTAGATTTTAGATAATTTTTAACAATTAAATTTTTTAGCAAATAGTATTATGGCATTAATCAACCCCAATTCAAAGAAATTTAAAAATAACATGGCCAAGCTGTATGGGTTTGGTGCTGCTATTGTAATCCTTGGTGCATTATTTAAGCTACAACACTGGACAGGAGCAGGAGCCATGTTAACTATTGGTCTTACTGTAGAAGCAATAATTTTCTTCTTTTCTGCTTTTGAAAAACCACACGAAGATCCGGATTGGAGTTTAGTATATCCAGAATTGGCATATATGAAAGATCCAGATGATAAATCTTCGTCTTCTAAGAAAAATACTCCTGTTCAAGAACTGGATGATATGCTTGGAAAAGCAAATGTTGATCAAGCTCTTATTACTCGATTAGGAGATAACTTAAGATCATTTAATGAAACTGTTGAAGGTGTAAATAAATCAATGGATGCTGTTTCTGCTACAGGAGATTACAGTGACCAAATGCGTGAAGCAGCTAGAAAATTAGCTGAAATGAACACATACTATGATTTGCAACTTAAGACAATGCAAAATATGGGTAACTCTGTTGGTGACTCTGAGAAATTCCAATCAGAAATATCTAAGTTGGGTGCTAATTTAGAAGCGCTTAACAAAATGTATGCGAATATGCTTAACGCAATGAGCAATAAATAAAAAATAATTTTTACTATTAAATTAGAAAAATCTAATGGCAGGAAATAATTTATCGCCAAGGCAAAAGATGATTGGTATGATGTATTTGGTGCTAACAGCAATGTTAGCATTAAATGTATCCAAAGAAGTTCTTGATGCCTTTCAAAAAATTAATGGTGGGATTGTAAAAACAACCCAAAATTTCAATAGTAAAAATGATGAAGTATATTCTTCATTTGTTTCTGCAGCTGAGACAAACGAAGCTAAAGCTGGTCCATGGCGTGACAAGGCTTTTAGTGTAAAGGCTAAAGCAGACAAAATTGTCGATGACATTCAGAGGCTCAAATTTGATATGGTAATGCTTTCAGATAAGCAAGTTACTTTCGAAGGTGAAGAGCCATTAGAAGATGTTACATATGATGATTTATCAGCAGCTCAGAAGAAAAAACTAATGGTAGATGTCATTAGTAAAAAAGATAGAGAAAGACCAGGGGAGTTAATGATTAATAAAGGTAATGGAGCAATTCTACAAGAAAGTTTGGAGGCATACAGAGACTTCTTGAAAGAAATGGTAAATGAACCATCTATTCAATCGTCATTATCTACAACTTTTACATTTGAAGAAAGAAAAGAAAAATATGGTTCAGGAATGTTATCTTGGGTGCAACAAAACTTTCAAGATATGCCGCTTATTGCTGCTGTTACCATATTATCAAAAATACAAACAGATGTAAGAAACGCAGAGTCGGATGTTATTAAGTTTTTACAACAAGAAATTGATGCAGGTTCTTTAAAGTTTACTTCTGCTGATGCTATACAAATTGCTACTTCTAACTATGTGTTTTTAGGTGACTCTTTTAAGGCAGATGTATTTTTAGCAGCAAAGGATACTACCCAAAACCCAATTATTTATGTTGGAGATTATGAACTTGGTGAGGATGGTAAGTATAAAATGGTTGGAGATTATGATTCTATACCTGTTCTAGCTGGTAAAGGAAAATATGCTGTTAAAACCTCATCACAAGGATACAAGAAATGGGGTGGTTTAATATCTATGAAAACAGATGTTGGTGATAAAATTTACCCTTTTAATGGTGAATACCAAGTTGCTAAACCAAGTTTAGTTATCTCGCCAACTAAGATGAATGTATTTTACATTTTAGCAAGTCACCCACTAAAGAATGGTGCACTTGGAAACCCAATAGACGTTTCAGTTCCTGGTGTACCTAAAGATAAAATTAGCGTTTCTTGTGATAATGGTGTTGTTAAAAAAGTAGCTGGTGGCGGATGGGAAGTTTTCCCAAAGAAAACAGGTAGTGCAAAAGTTAATGTAGTTGCAGAAGTTGATGGGAAAAGACGTAATATGGGCTCTCTCGAATTTAGAGTAATGAGAACTCCTAAGCCAGAGCCAAAATTTTTAGGGTCTAAGAACCAAAAAATTAAGAAAAGCCAATTACTTTCTAATAATGCTAAGTTATATGCAGAGTTAAGTAATTTCGTTTTTGACATTAGATATAGTATCACAGGTTTCTCTGTTGATGTTACACAAAGAGGTGAGTTAGTTACCAAGTATGCCAAAGGAAACAAGGTTACTGGTGAAATGAAAACCTTATTTGAATCACTTCAGATTGGTTCTGTTATTTATTTTACTAATATTACATGTAAGGGACCAGACGGTGCGCCTAAGTCGTTGCCATCTGTAAAGCTTACCGTAAATTAAATCTATTATTATGAAAAATATTGTTTTAGTAATTATTTCATTGATATGTTTTTCACAGATTGTATCCGCGCAAGACATTCTTGACGGTGCATATGAAAAAGATATTCGTGATGGCGGAAAAGAAAGAATGATTCAGCCATATCAACATGTTCGCGAGGCAGATGTAATGTGGTCTACAAAAATCGAAAGAATCATTGATTTAAGAGAGAAAATGAATCAGGTATTCTATTACCCTCTTTTACCAATAAATGACCGTCAGAATTTAATTGATGTGCTTATGCAAGCAATTGATGAAGGGACAATTACAGCTTACGGTAATGCAACCAACGATGATGAATTTCAATCTCCGATGTCACCTTCAGAAGTTGAGATGATTGGTATTATGCAAGGCGAGAAAATGTCTGTTGAAGAACGATTTGACCCTGATACGCAAGAATATTATTTAGATACAACTTTTAATATTTTTGAGAGACATGAGGTTAAGAAATATAGAATCAAAGAGGAATGGTTTTTTGACAAGCAACGTTCTGTAATGGAAGTTAGAATCATTGGAATATGTCCGGTTATTGACCGTAAAAATGAAGAAGGTGTTTATACTGGTGAAACCTCATTATTTTGGGTGTATTTTCCTGAAGCAAGAAAAATTCTTTCTAAAGCTGAAGTTTTCAATCACAGAAAAAATGATGCAGCTCGTTTAACTTATGACGATATTTTTCACAAGCGATTTTTCAGTAGTCGAATTGTCAAGGAGTCAAATAAATATGACAGAAAAATATCAGAGTATAAAGAAGGTATTGATGCTTTGCTTGAGGCTGAAAAAATAAAGGAAGAGATATTCAATATCGAACACGATCTTTGGGAGTATTAATACTTTTTTTTGATTTAAACTTTAGAGTCTTCAATTGAAGACTCTTTTATTTATATTTTTTTTATGGAATACAAAATTGCGGTAATTGGGTTGGGCTATGTTGGAATCCCATTAGCTGTAGAATTCGGTAAGAAGTATACCACAATTGGTTTAGACATAAATCTTGAGAGAATTGATGAGTTAAAATCAGGCTTTGACAGAACCTTAGAAATGTCTGAGGAAGATTTAGAGTCTGCTGTCAAATTAAGTTATACAGCGGATATTAATGACACTAAAGATTGTAATATTTATATCATTACAGTTCCAACACCAATCAATAAAAAAAATCTTCCAGATTTATCTCCATTGATAAGTTCAAGTCATTCCGTTGGTTCTATTATTAAAAAGGGGGACATAATTATCTATGAATCTACCGTATACCCTGGTGTTACCGAAGATGAGTGTGTGCCTATTTTAGAAAAGGTTTCTGGATTAACTTTCAATAAAGATTTTTTCTGTGGTTATAGTCCAGAGCGAATAAATCCAGGAGATAAAGAGAGAACTCTCACAAAAATTTTAAAAATTACTAGTGGTTCTGATGAGAAAACTGCTGAAATAGTTGACGATTTATATGCTTCTATTATCAAGGCAGGTACATATAAGGCATCATCCATTAAAGTAGCTGAAGCTGCGAAGGTTATTGAAAATACTCAAAGAGATGTTAACATTGCTTTAGTTAACGAATTTGCTTTGATTTTTGACGCTATGGGAATTTCATCCAATGAGGTTTTAAAAGCAGCAGGAACGAAATGGAATTTTTTAAAATTTCAACCTGGTTTGGTGGGTGGGCATTGTATAGGTGTAGACCCATATTATTTAACGTATAAAGCGCAGAAATTAGGATATAAGCCTAATTTAATTCTTTCTTCAAGACAGATAAATAATGGAATGTCTGCTTACATTGCAAAGAAGGCGGTTCATTTTTTAGTAAATAAGGATAAAAAAATAAAAGATTCTGAAATACTTATAATGGGCTTTACTTTCAAGGAAAATTGCCCAGACATCAGAAACACTAAGGTAATTGATATTGTTAAAGAGTTAGAAGATTTTGGATGTAATATTGATATTTATGACCCTTGGGTTGATAAAAAAGAAATGTCTGCAGTTTTTGATAGAGAGCTAATTACTGATCCATTCAAATCAGATAAAGCATACGATGCTATCATAGTATGTGTTGCTCATCATCAATTTGTAGGACTCAAATCAGAAAATTATAAATCGGTCTCTTTGGGTATTCCAATCGTATTAGATGTAAAAGGAATAGTTGACGAGCCTAGTTGGAGATTATGATGAAAAATTTTGCATTAATAGGTGCAGCTGGATATATTGCTTCAAGGCATATGAAGGCGATTAAAGATACGGGTAACAATTTATCTGTTGCACTTGATAAATTTGATAGTGTAGGGATAATTGATAGTTATTTCCCTGAAGCTAATTTTTTTACTGAACCAGAGAGATTTGATCGTCATTTAGATAAGCTAAGGCGTTCAGAGTCACCAATTGATTATGTCAGTATATGTTCACCAAATTATCTGCATGATGCACATATTCGTTTAGCTTTAAGGAGTGGCTCTGACGTTATCTGCGAGAAGCCTTTAGTTTTAAATCCTTGGAATATTGATGCTTTAGCCGAAGTAGAACATCGAACAGGTAAAAGGATAAACAACATTCTTCAACTTCGATTTCACCCTTCAATTATCGCTCTTAAAGAAAAAGTTGAAAACGGACCAAAAGATAAAATCTATGATATCGATTTATCGTATTTAACAAGCAGAGGAAAGTGGTATTTCATTTCTTGGAAAGGAGATATTTCTAAGTCAGGTGGTATAGCTACAAATATTGGGATTCATTTTTACGATATGTTGACATGGATTTTTGGCTCTGTCAAGCAGAATGTATGTCATGTTTCTGATGAAGATAAGGCAGCTGGTTTTTTAGAATTAGAAAGAGCTAGAGTACGTTGGTTTCTAAGCGTAAATTATGATTTAATCCCTGATCACATCAAAGCTACAGGGCAAAGAACATTTAGGTCGATAACCGTTGAAGGTGAGGAGATTGAATTTAGTGGAGGGTTTACAGATCTTCACACTAAGAGTTACGAGGCTGTATTAGCAGGTAATGGGTTTGGCTTAATGGAAGCGAAAACATCGATTGATATTGTTCATAATATAAGAAATTCTACGCCAGTTGGCTTAAAAGGTGATTATCATCCATTTTGTAAATTATGAGTTATTTTGTTCATGATACTTCTGTAATCGATGAAAATGTTGAAATCGGTAATGAAACAAAAGTGTGGCATTTTTCACATATTCTTTCTAATACGGTAATTGGAGAGCGTTGTTCTTTTGGACAAAACTGTGTCGTTGGACCTAATGTTACAATCGGAAGTGGAGTGAAAGTTCAAAATAATATATCTATTTATGAAGGAGTAGAGGTTGAAGATGATGTGTTTTTAGGACCTTCAATGGTCTTTACTAACGTCATCAACCCTAGAAGTTTCATTATCCGTAAAGAAGAATTCAAAAAAACACTACTAAAAAAGGGCTGTTCAGTTGGAGCAAATGCTACAATAGTTTGTGGAATTACAGTTGGTGAGTATGCCTTAATAGGAGCAGGTAGTGTTGTTACTAAAGATGTAAAACCTTTTGAAATGTTATATGGCGTTCCCGCTAAACATCAAGGTTGGGTCAGTAAAGCAGGGAATAGGCTAATTTTTAATGATAATAATATCGCAATTGATTCGTTCGATAATACGAAATATAAGTTGTCTAATGATTCAATTCAAATTCTGTAGTTTATGAAGATACCATTCATTGATTTACAATCACAGTATAGAGCATACAAGAGTGAAATAGATTCAGCTATTCAAAATGTTTTAGATACTTCTCAGTACATAATGGGGCCACCTGTTAAGCAGTTCGAAGCTAATCTTTCACAATATGTTGGTGCCAAACACGCCATAGGTTGTGCTAGCGGAACAGATGCTTTACTATTGGCCTTAATGGCGATAGGTATCAAACCAAATGATGAAATTATTACTACACCATTTACTTTTATAGCGTCTAGTGAAGTTATAAGTTTACTAGGTGCAGTTCCAGTTTTTGTCGATATAGAAGCTGATACATACAACATCAATGCAGAACTGATAGAAGATAAAATTACTTCTAAAACAAAAGCAATTATGCCAGTTTCATTATATGGTCAAATTGCTGACATGGATGCAATTAACTCCATTGCTGAACGACATAATCTTATTGTTATTGAAGATGCAGCACAAAGTTTTGGCGCTACTTATAAAGGTAAAAAAAGTTGTAATCTAAGTCATTTTGGTTGCACCAGTTTTTTCCCTTCTAAACCTTTAGGTTGCTATGGTGACGGTGGTGCACTTTTCACAAACGATGATGAATTAGCAGAAAAAGCAAGACTATTTTTAGCGCATGGTTCAAAAAGAAGATATGATCATGAAGTGATTGGTATAAACGGTCGTTTAGATGCTATTCAAGCTGCTATATTAGATGTAAAGCTCAAGTATTTTGACGATGAAGTGCAATCTAGAGCAGAAATAGGTCAGTATTATATTGACTTACTAAGAGATAAAGGTATTCAGTTACCAACTATTAAAGAGGAAAGAACAAGTGTATTTGCACAATTCACTTTACAGTCCGAGAATAGACAGGCTTTAATAAAAAAACTGAATGAGAACGATGTGCCAACGGCGATACATTATCCTACCCCTCTACATTTGCAAAAATGCTACAAGAGTTTAAATTATAGTGTAGGTGATTTCCCAGTTTCGGAAAAAGCAGCTAATGAAGTATTTTCTCTTCCAATGAGTCCTTTTATTACTAAAGAACAACAAGAATTAATAGTTAAATACCTTTAGATTATGAAGCAACAATCAAATGAGTTAGACCTATCATTATTCTTCTCAAATTTATATCGTTTTTTTTACAAAAATAGTCGGCTATTATTAACCTTTATTTTATTAGGAGCCGTATTAGGGTTTGTATATGATACTATTTCAAAACCATATTATGAGTCAACTGCTTATGCAACTTCAGCTCTTTCATATTTTGAAACGGAAGAAGTAGATTATAAAAGTAAAAAGATAATACTTGATCAGCAAGCAATGGTTGATATCATCAATGATATTTCTAGATTAGTTGATGAAGATGAAATGGATGTTGTTGCTAGAAAACTTAACCTTTCACCTGAGGCAACCAATAGCATACGCTTTTTAGAAGCAGAAGAATTATTTTTTGTTGATGGAGAGAATATTCAACAGAAGAGGGATAAATTTCAGATTGTTTTAGAAGTCTATGATAATGAGTACATCAGAGATATTGAAAAAGGAATTGAATATTTCGTTAATAATAATTCATACATACAGAAGTACTATCAATTACATTTAGATCAAAGCAATCAGTTGGTTGAAAGGATTTCAAAAGAGATTGATGATTTGAAAAGAGTTAGAGATCAAGCAGGTAATAAGTCTACAGGTGACTATAGTGAAATTAAAATGAGTAGTCAATATTCTCAAACAGACAATCAAATCATTAATCTATTTATAAAACAACAACAAATAGCTAAATATACATTGTTGTTGAAGCCTATCGAATTTTTCGAAAAGTTTGCTGTCCCAGAAAAACCAGCAAATAGAGTCTGGATCAGAATCGGACTTATGACGGTTATTTTCTTTTTACTTGGAATAATAGTTGGACTTATTAGATTCTATAATAAAAGGATGAAAGCTGAAAAATAATTTAGATAATACCTAACTAAGAAACGAGAAGTTTTTTATAAAAATAGTCAAATGAAGATATTAGTAACAGGTGTTGCAGGTTTTGTTGGTTCGTATGTTGCTACTTCATTATTGAAAAGAGGAAATGAAGTTGTTGGCGTAGATAATATTAATGATTATTATGATGTTAACCTTAAAAAAGATAGGCTCAAACTTCTAGGAATTGAAAATAATAGCTCTTCAAGTTCGGTTTATGACAAGTTTACTTTTATTCACTTAGATATTTCAGATTCTGAAAATATTCGTAATTTATTTGTAGAAAATGATTTTCAAGTAGTATGTCACTTAGCGGCTCAAGCTGGGGTTCGATATAGTTTAGAAAATCCTTCAGCATATATTCAATCAAACATTGTTGGGTTTGCTAATATACTTGAGTGTTGCAAGAACGCTAAGATAGAGCATCTCGTATATGCAAGTAGTTCTAGTGTTTATGGCTTGAATAAGAAAACCCCTTTTTCTGTGGAAGATAACGTTGATCGACCAATAAGTCTATATGCGGCCACTAAAAAATCCAATGAATTGATGGCCTATTCATATAGTCACCTATATGATTTGCCAGTTACTGGTTTGCGTTTTTTTACAGTTTACGGGCCATGGGGAAGACCTGATATGGCATACTTTTTATTCACTAAAGCAATATTAAATAATAAACCCATCAAAGTATTTAATCATGGCGATATGCAAAGAGATTTTACTTATATAGATGATATTGTTGAAGGAGTAGTTCGAGTCATCGATAATAAGCCAAAAAGATTTCAAAATGAGCCGCCATATAAACTTTATAATATTGGCAATAATAAACCAGTAAATCTTTTACATTTTATAGAAAATATTGAAAATGCATTAGGTAAAAAAGCCATTAAGCAATTTGAGCCAATTCAAGCTGGAGATGTAACAACTACTTATGCTAATGTTGATAATTTAATTTCTGATCTAGGTTACGCACCAGAGACAAAAATCGATGAGGGTATAAATAAGTTTGTTGATTGGTATTTATCTTATTATAAACCTTAATGAACCTTCTTAAAAATATTATTCCAAAGTCATCTTTTGCCAAAAATGTTTTGACATTAATGACTGGGACAACTATTTCTCAAGCAATACCTGTTGCAATTTCCCCGATTTTAACTCGTATTTATGGACCTGAAGATTTTGGAGTTTTGGCTTTATTTGTATCCCTTACAACAATCTTTGGCGCAGTTGTAACAGGTAGGTATGAATTAGCTGTAATGTTACCAAAAGAAGATGAGAAATCTAGGTCAATTGTTGCTTTATGTATACTAATTTCTTTCGCCTTTTGTGCAGTGTTATTTGTGTTCATTGCACTTTTTCATTCTTATTTTGTTGAGTTGTTAGGTGACGATAGAATTTCTACATGGCTTTATTTTGTGCCTTTAGTACTGTTTTTAGTAGGCTTATTTAATACATTAAATTATTACTTCTCTAGAAAAAAAGAATTTCAAAAAGTTGCGAAAGCTAATGTGTTTAAATCTATTAGTTTATCTATATCTCAGTTAATTTTTCATTTGATTAGGTCAGGTGCTTTTGGATTGGTGATTGGAAGAATAATTTCTGCCATCGTTGCTCCATTTTTTTTATTATTTAATTTAAAAAAGTCTGAGAAAATTTCTTTTGAAAAAGAGAAAATATTGTCAGTCGCTAAAAGATATGTTGATTTCCCTAAATATGCAATGTGGGCAGGGCTTTTCAATAACCTAGCTTTAAATTTTAATAATCTTGTCATTCCAATTGTTTACTCTACCAGTATATTAGGTTTTTTTGCATTAGTTTATAGAGTTTTGGTTTTGCCATTTACACTAGTAAGCACTTCTTTAGGTCAAGTATTTTTCAAGGAAGTTTCAGAACTAAAAAATCAAAACATTAACGTTTCTAATGTGATATGGGGTGTCGTCAAAAAAATGGGATTAATTTCATTCTTTGGTTTTGGACTATTATTCTTTATTGTAGAATATCTTTTTGTCTTTGTTTTTGGTGAAGAATGGAGAATTGCGGGGGTATATGCACAGTATTTGATACCAATGTTTATGATACGTTTTGTTGTTTCACCATTAACTCTTATTCATAGTGTCTTTGAAGCACATAAGCTATCCCTTCTTCTGCAATTCCTTATGTTTTTATTATCAGCTTTAAGTATGTATATTGCTTATATATTTAAGTTAGATTTTGAATATTTTTTAATACTATTTTCTACTTTGATGGTTTTGTTTTATATCCTTCGTTTTGTTATTATAATTTATATTGCAAAAAGACCTCATATTAAATGGAATTAGTGTTAATCCTTATAAATAAAACGCAATATTTTTGTTAAACGGTTAGTTGATTTGGATAATACAGAGAAAATAATCAAAAGCCCATTATTAGAGGCAATAGCTATTTTTTACTTGTCTATTGAAGCTTGTATAAGGCCAATAATCAAATATTTTGAATGGCATCATGAGGGTGTTAGGGTAAATATCTCTATTATTTATGCTATTTTACTTTCTATTGCAATTATTGAAATAATATTAAAGCTTAATTCGAAAAGGCTTTCAATTCCAAAAGATTTAAGTCAGTCATTAGCTATACTTTTAATCTCTTTTATTGGCTTATATGAATTGCTTAATTTCCCATATATAACGTCGCAACCGATTTATCGTATTCAGGATTTCTTTTTATTTTATTTTTCAGAATCAGTAGTTAGGGCAGCTTTATTTTTATTAACGGGTTTTTATCTAGTAAGTATTTTAAATAAACAAAAAATTAAGCGCTTGTTTATTTTCTTTTGGTGTGTTTTTACTGCAATTGTGCTAATTTATACAGATTACAAATCAGCTTTTTTCACCTCATCCATTGAGGTTACAAGAGAACATAACAATTATTTGATGATGTCTGATGCATATGCCATGCTCTCTTTTTTTATTATTGCAGATAGTCGAAAACTCGTTTACAGAATTGGAGTGATTTTATTCTCTTTTTTGTGTTTATATTTTTTAAAATCAAGAGCATCTTTATATACTTTTTTAATTATCAATTTTATAGGTCTAATTTTGATAAATAAGCGATTTTTATGGTTATTGTTTGCTGGGGCTTTTGTGAGCTTACTCACCTATGATTGGAGAGAGTTTTTTAGACTCAATTCAAATAATAGGATGTTTAGATTAGCAACATTTGGTCAAGACACTTCCGCTATCATGAGGACAAACATTCTGAACAGTGGACTAAATGAAATTAAGGATAATTGGCTTTGGGGACAATTCATGGGCGATGTCTTAATTGAGAAAAATACGGGCACTTATATTCATAATTTTCTTTCATACTTGAGGCAATATGGTTTTTTTCCATTCGTATGCATTATTGTTATTATAGTTCGAAATTATTTAAAGTTGTTTTTTTCTGTAGTAAAAAAAGAATGGAATAGACCTATGGAATTCTTTTTTCTATTTGGAGTTCATTGTTTAATTCTTACACTATTTGCCCGTTCATTTTTATATAGCGGTATTTGGATGTTATTTTCTGCTATTCCTACACTATATCTCAATAAACAATGGAAGTAGTAGTTACATTTAGCGTATTTCTATTAATAACACTTACAGTCTATTTTTCTGTCATTTATTTTCTTGACAACTTTGTGATTAGCATGAAGTTATCAAATATTAATATAATTTCATATAACTTTTATATGCAATTAGGAGTCTTTTGTTTACTAGGCTCAGTTTTATTTATTTCGGGTGTTGTAAGTGAGGATACATTCTTTAAAGAAACGTCTTTATACTCTAGAATACATGCTTTCACAGCACTTATTACCTCTACGATTTTATTTAGTCTATTTATGTGGCTTTATACTAAGCTTTTTTCAAACCTATCTATTCCAAAAATAACTTCATCTTCTGAATTTGATGTTCGGTCCATGTCCATTTTTCTTTACATGATTGTCTTGCTAGATATTTTGTTATGTATTTATATTTATTTTGGACTTAACGAGATTCCTCTAGTTGAGCTGCTTTCTGGTGATATAAAAAAAGCAGCCATCCTTAGGATACAAAATGCAGAATCCTTTGAGGGGGTAAATGCTATTTATAATGTTTTCGCAAAATACTATATCCCATCAGTTGCTTTAGTATTGTTTTTTGTGCACAAAATCATGTCTTATCCATGCAAGTGGCTTTATAGACTTTCAGTAATTCTTGCGGTATTATTTTTGCTACATGACACACAAAAAGCACCAATTTTGGATTTCATTTTGACAATTATTTTAATTCAAATTTTTGTCAATGGTTTTAAAAAGAAATATTTGATTTATGTATTATACATTATCATTGCTTCAGTACTTCTTTACAGCTTCGCAAAAGGCATCGGTTTTGATCAGATAGAATATCTATTTTATCGAGTTGGACGTAGGATATTCATATCACAAATTGGCGGATTATTTTTGAGCTTTGAATATTTCCCAGCATTTGAAACCTTTCAATACACTCTCCAAGGTGCCCCAGAAATTCTTCTTAATATATCAGGCTTAGAAGATATTAACTCAGCTAAAGATATAATGATTAAACTTGAAGGAAATGCGTTAGAGCTTGGAGTTATGAACTCTCATTATATGTCCGGAGCATGGGCCTCATATGGTTACTTAGGTTTTATACTAGGGCCTTTAATTGTGTCATTAAATTATTTTATGATTCATAAGTTATTATTTGCATATAAACGTTACCTTTTTATTGGCATTCCTCTATATTTTTTATTTGTAGTTAAGCTTGTATTTACAGCAGATTTTAAGTTATTTGCATTTTTTACATGTTTAATCATTCCAATTGTTTTCTATTTTGGATTTATTTTTGCTCACATAACCTCAAATTTTATTTACAACATAATTAAGTCAAAATATTAGTATATGATATCAATATTAATGCCAGTCAAGAATGAGGAACGTTATATTGAAGAAGCGATAAAGAGTGTTCTTGATCAGACGTATTCTAACTTTGAACTCATTATCATCAATGATGGTTCTAGCGACTCCACATCACAGAAAATTAAATCTTTTAATGATAAAAGAATAAGCTTAATTGATACTAAAGGCGTGGGTAAAAATATTGCTTTTAATATGGGTTATGAGGCATCAAACGGCAAATTCATTTGTTACTTTGCCGGTGATGATTTATTAACTAAGGATTCTTTATCAAAACGTCTAGAGCCACTTATTGGTAAAGAACAAGACCTTTTAGCTTCAGTTTCTAAAGTTAAAACAATCTCAGAAATTAAAAAGTTTGATGGTGTTGTTACACCAAAAGCGAAAGATAAAGGATCGATGCTTGGAGGTACTATCATGTTAACAAGAGCACTATGTAATAAGATTTTTCCACTACCGCAAATACTGCCAAATGAGGATAAATGGACCGTAGAGCATATTAAATCCTTTGCGAAAATTATTCACGTTCCAATCATTGGAATTAATTATAGAATTCATGAAAATAATTCTAGTAGTAGAACAAACCCTTTTCATCTGAAAACAGTAGCTATGCATAAGCGATTTATTATATACCGTTTATTTTTAGAAAAATACCGTGACGTTTTAGAGCTTAAAAACATCAATAAACTTGAAGCTCTCTCTGCTGCAGAAACACTTAGATTTAACGGAGATTCAATAGCAATTTTATTAATGACAGGACTTAGTTTTTCTGAAAAGATAAGGTACTATTTTCATAGTAGCGCATTGTTATATTGGATAAGAATACAATTATTTTCACTTTTAAGCGGTCGCTCATGAGGTATAGTGCAAGCGAAAGGTTAATCGCCAAACTTTTAACGACCTTCCCTAAGCTAAAACTTTTCATAAAGTATGTATATCAAAGAGTAAACTATCTAAGATACAAGAAGCCATATCAATTTAAGTCGTCAAATAAGGTTATTAAAATATCCAATGATAAATCTGATAATTCTTTTTTTGGTTACTATGATCGATCACCGATGAGTAACGATGGGAGAAAAGTATTGTTTCATTCTACATCATTCGACACAAAAATTAAACCAAATAAGTGTAAGCAAATTGATATCATGATATTTGATATTGAAACTCTCCAAGCTAACTATATATCTTCTACTAAAGCATTTAACTGGCAACAAGGCGCAAAATTACAATGGCTGAACGATGATGAAATAATTTTTAACGATTACTTAGAGGCTGAAGATAAGTATCAATCAAAGATTTATAATCTAAAGGATAATCGATTTAGAAATATAGATTTACCCATATACGATGTCTTTGAAGATTATGCACTAACGCTAAATTTTGATCGCTTAGCTAAGTTAAGACCGGATTATGGTTATTTTTCTAAAAAAAGAATAGATGAGGAGTTTGACTTAAAAAATGAAGGAATAGTATCAATCAATTTAACTGATAACTCTTCTGTTTTAATTTTATCGTTGGAAGATATAATCAAGAGCCACTATCAAAAAAGCATGGAAAATGCAAATCATCTAGTAAATCACATAATGATTAGCCCTGATGGCCAACGATTTATGTTCCTTCATAGATGGTTTAACGGTGGTGTTAGAAGCGATGCACTAATGATTTGTAATAAAGACGGCAGTCACCTTCGTTGTCTTTCAGATAATGAAATGGTCAGTCACTGTTTCTGGAAAAACTCCAAAGAAATCGTTGGTTATCTTAGAGGAGAAAATAAAGAAGATAGATATTATGTCATTAATATTCAAACTGACAAAGTAATTACTCTAGACTCACTTAATGGTTATGGTGATGGTCACCCAAATATAAATGAAAATTTGATGATTACTGACACCTACCCGAATAAGTCAAGAATGAAGGAGTTATTATCCTATGATTTTGAAACTAATGAAGTGGAAAGAATAGCAGAGTTTTATGAGCCTTTTAGTTTTTATGGCGAAACAAGATGTGACTTACACCCAAGAATATCTAAGGATAAGAAATACTTTTTTATTGATTCAGTTCATGATGGTCAAAGAAATTTATACATGATACATAATGACTAAAATTGCAGTAGTTCTTCCAGTTTATAAAGCGGATTCTCCACTTTTATTTGATTTAGCTGTAAAGAGTATTTTGAATCAAACGGTTGAGTGTCATCTTTTTATTTGTCAAGACGGACTGTTAACAAACGAACTCAATAAGCTATGCGATACTTACCCAAAAGATAAGGTAAGTATTATCCCGTATAAAGAAAATAAAGGTTTGCCAACTGTTTTAAACAGAGGAATTCGAATAGCTTTAAGCCAAGGTTTCAAATACATTGCACGTATGGACGCAGATGATTTGAGTATGAAAGAAAGATTAGGTGTTCAGTCTGACTATTTAGATAAAAATACTCATATTGATGTTTTAGGAAGTAATGCTATCCTAATAAATGATAAGGGCTCTACTATTGGAGTTAAAAAAGTAAGAGAAGTTGTTCGTTTTCAAGATTTGAAGTTTAACTGCGACATGATTCACCCTTCCGTTATGTTCAAAAGCGATTTTTTTCAAAAATTTGGCTTCTATGATGAATCTTTACTAAAATCCCAAGATTATGAACTTTGGTTAAGAGCGTCAAAGAATGGAGCGGTGTTAAGAAATTTAGTTCAAAATCTCATGTATTTTAGATATGAGTCTAATCTGGTCGGTCGTAGAAAGAAGGAACAATGGTATAACATTAGTATTAAGTTTAAATATTTGAGTTTATTTGAATTTATTCCTGGTATTATTCGTCATATTTTTATAATAATATGTCCAGAACGAATACTAAAATGGTTGTTAAACAAAACACAAATTAATGGTTAAGCGATTTTTTGATTTTTTATCCTCTTTTATTGGCATAGTGCTTTTATTACCAATATTTATTTTGATCGCACTTGCGATTAAAATAGGTTCAGACGGACCAGTGTTATTTAAACAAAAACGTGTTGGTAGATACGCTAAAACTTTCTTCATGGTTAAGTTTAGAACAATGGTTGTACAGCAGGATTCTGCATCAACAGTTTCTGTTAAAGGAGATAAGCGAATAACCAAAGTTGGTGCATTTCTAAGAAAAACAAAGTTAGATGAGTTGCCTGAGCTTTGGAATGTCTTGATTGGTCAGATGAGTTTAGTAGGTCCAAGACCAGATGTTCCTGGATTTGCAGATGTATTGGAAGGAGAGGACAGAAAAATTTTAGAATTAAGACCAGGAATAACTGGTCCAGCCAGTTTGAAGTACGCTAATGAAGAACAATTATTAGCAAAGGTGGATAATCCTGAGAAATATAATATGGATGTAATTTTTCCAGAAAAAGTTAGAATTAATTTAGAGTATTATTACAATCAGAATTTCCTTTTGGATATAAAAATTATCTTTGCTACAATCTTTAGAAGCAATTATTAATGTCAAAGTCAAAAATTTGGTTGTCTTCGCCACACATGGGAAATGAAGAATTTTCCAATGTTAAAGAAGCCTTTGAAACCAATTGGATAGCTCCAGTTGGTCCACATTTAATTAATTTTGAAGTTGAGCTTTCAAATATATCTAATGGTAAGCATGTAGCTGCCCTTAGTTCAGGGACATCGGCTATTCATCTTGCTTTAATCATTTTAGGTGTAAAGACTGGCGATGATGTAATTTGTTCAAGCTTTACTTTTGCAGCATCTGCTAATCCTATAATATATCAAGGGGCTAACCCAGTTTTTATAGACTCAGAATTTGATACATGGAATATGTGTCCAGATACGCTTTTGAAAGCTATCAAAGATAGGATATCAATAGGTAGGAAACCAAAGGCAATTATTTTAGTTCACCTATATGGTATGCCATCAAAAATGGAAGAGCTAGTGAAAATAGCTGATGAGTATAAAATTCCAATCATTGAAGATGCAGCTGAGGGTCTTGGTTCCTCGTACAAAAATCAGCCTTTAGGAACATTTGGAGAGTTAGGTGTTTATTCGTTTAATGGAAATAAAATAATTACAACTTCAGGAGGCGGTGCGTTAATCTCCGATAATTTGGACTTTATTCAAAAAGCCAAATTTCTATCAACTCAAGCCAGAGATGATGCGCCTCATTATGAGCACTCTGAAATAGGCTATAACTATCGATTAAGCAATGTTTGTGCAGCAATAGGTTTAGGTCAATTAAAAGTGTTAAGCGAGAGGGTATCTCAGCGTCGAAGTAATTATGATTTTTATAAAACAGCCTTATCAAATATTTCAACCATATCATTTGTTAGTGAGCCGCCCGCTTATTTTTCCAATCGTTGGATAACTACTATTCTTCTAGAAGACTTCGACTCAAGAGAGAAAATTAGATTGGCATTAGAAGATGAGAATATTGAATCTAGACCATTATGGAAGCCGATGCATATGCAGCCAATTTTTAAAACTGCCAAAATGTATGGTGGTTCTGTTTGCGAGGAGCTTTTTCAAAAAGGATTATGTTTACCTTCTGGTTCTAATTTAACTAAAGATGACCTTAATCGAGTAATAAAGGTAATTAAAGACAATGCTTAAAGAAAAGTTCACACATCTCTCTAGAAAGCAGAAGCAAATCATAATGATACTTTCTGATGTTTTCATTTTACTGTTTTCTATCTGGCTTTCCTTTGCTTTGAGATTAGGTGAATTTTGGTCTGATAGGTTGTACATGAATCAATGGATTTTCATTCTCATTCCAATAGTATCTATCCCCTTGTTTATACGCTTAGGTCTATATAGGTCAGTTTTGAAATTTATGGGTACTAAAGTTATTGTTACAGCTTTTCAGTCCATAACTATTACAAGCCTTATAGTTGGTTTTACAATGATGATATTTAGAGAAGCAGATATGCCGAGAACGGTCATTCTTATATTTTGGTTTGTCTCCAGTATACTAATTATTATCATGCGATTTTTATACAAAGGCTACCTATATTCATGGGACAATTTTGTAAATGATAGAAAACCAACAATAATTTTTGGGGCAGGAAGTGCAGGAGCACAGATTGTAGAAAGTTTACGAAAAAACCATGAATACGCACCAATTGCATTTATTGATGACGACAAAAGTAAACAAGGAACATTCATTAACTTTACTAGAATTCACCCTTTTTCGGACTTAAAAGATATAATTAAGAAAAGAAAAGTAAGGGTAATTTTATTAGCAATTCCTTCACTATCTGAACAGAGAAAGCGAGATTTACTTAAAAAACTATCAAAGTATCCTGTTGAGGTAAAGCTATTGCCATCGCTTTCAGAAATAGTAAGCGGGAGAGTGTCTATGGAGAGCATTAGGCACGTACAAGTTGAAGATATTCTTGGCAGAACTCCAGTAAAACCCAAAACATCTTTACTCAAGAAAAATATTACTAGCAAGAATGTTTTAGTCACTGGAGCTGGTGGGAGTATTGGCTCAGAACTATGTAGGCAAATATTGGAGTTGAAGCCTAGTAAGATAGTCCTTTTTGAACACTCGGAATTTAATCTGTATTCAATTGATTATGAATTAACATCACTAGCTGAAAAGGATTGTGAAATTATTCCAGTTTTAGCGGATGTTAAGTCGATAAATAAGGTTGATAATGCTATCAAAGAAAATAACATTGATACCATATACCATGCGGCTGCCTACAAGCATGTTCCAATGGTTGAAAAAAACACAGTTGAAGGCGTATTCAATAATGTAATGGGCACTTATAATGTAGCTGTTTGCGCTAGGGATAATAATGTTGAGAATATGGTTTTAATTAGTACCGATAAAGCCGTAAGACCTACAAATGTAATGGGAGCGTCAAAACGCTTTTCAGAACTAGTGTTGCAAGCCTTAAACTCTGAAAAATCGAATACTTGTTTTAGTATGGTTCGATTTGGTAATGTACTAGACTCTGCAGGCTCAGTAGTGCCTTTATTTAGAAGGCAAATAAAAGAGGGAGGACCAGTAACCGTTACTCACTCAAAAGTTACGCGATATTTTATGTCTATACCAGAAGCTGTTCAATTAGTGCTTCAAGCTGGAGCTATGGCAAAAGGAGGAGATGTATTTGTATTAGATATGGGAGAGCCTGTTAGAATTCTTGATTTAGCACACCGAATGATTAATTTAAGTGGACTTAGTCCTATCACCTCAGAGAACCCTGAGGGAGATATAAAAATTAAATTCACAGGCCTTCGTGAAGGAGAGAAATTATATGAAGAACTATTGATTGGTAAGGATGTTACCCAATCGAAGCACCCTCAAATCATGCAAGCAAATGAGGATTTTTTGAGTTGGCAAAAGGTGAGTTCATTAATTGAAGAAATTAAAACTATTCATGAAAATCTTGATGATAAATCGATGAGGAAGGTTTTAATTGAAAATGTTGAAGGGTACAAGCCAGCAAAACATTAGCTGAAATGAAATTAGCCATTATTGGTACTAGAGGAATCCCTAATAATTACGGAGGGTTCGAACAATTTGCAGAATATTTGTCTGATGGATTATCTAATCAAGGACACGATGTCTATGTTTACAACTCGCACAATCATCCTTTCAAGGACAAAAAATGGAGAAAAGTAAATATTATTCATTGTTTTGATCCAGAATATAAGATTGGGACAGTTGGTCAATTTATTTACGATTTAAATTGTATTCTAGATTCTAGAAAAAGAGATTTTGATGTTATTCTCCAATTAGGTTATACTAGTAGCTCAATTTGGAATTTTTTATTCAAAAATAACATTAAGCTCGTCACTAATATGGACGGTTTAGAATGGAAAAGAACTAAATATTCTTCAATTACTAAGCTATATTTAAAGTATGCTGAAAAATTAGCTGTAAAACACAGTGATAAATTAATAGCGGATTCTGTTGGAATCAAAAATTACCTTCAAGAAAAATACTGTGTTTCCTCTACATTTATTCCATACGGTGCAACGGTATTTAATTCTCCAAATATTAAATACCTTGAGGGGTTTGGATTAGAACCTAAGGCTTATGATATGATTGTTGCACGAATTGAGCCAGAAAATAATGTTAAAACAATTATCGATGGTTTTTTAGATTCAGATGTTTCCAGAAAATTAGTGGTAGTAGGCAATATGAATACTAGTTTAGGTAAGGAATTAAAAACTTACGTGAATGATTCTCGAATAATATTCTTGGGTTTTGTTTCTTCAATAGACCTATTGAACAATTTAAGACATTATTCCAATTTGTATTTTCATGGGCATACTGTTGGGGGAACGAATCCTTCTTTATTAGAAGCAATGGCTTCAAGTAGTTTGATATGTGCTCATGATAATTCGTTTAACAAATTAATACTGCAGGAGCATGCGTTTTATTTTATTTCAAAATTTGATGTGACTAAAATTGTCAATTCAATCCATAAAACTGAGCACTTAAATTGGTGTAAAATCAATACAAAAAAGATAAACGATAATTATCAGTATTCAAAAATAGTCTCTCAGTATGAGCAATTGTTGATTTAATTTTGATTTAGTTACGATTCTTACTATATTTATATTTAGCCTTTTCTTAACAAGTTTTTATGAATATTAAAGCATTAAAATTACGTTTGCTATTTAGTTTTGGTGATGTTTTTCACCTTACCATTGCGTTCTTGTTGGCTTACAGAATTACTTTTTTTTCGCTTGATATTTCTGATAAATACTTGTTTCTTTTGATAATCGTAAACTTGAGTTGGTTGCTATTAGGGTTCTTTTTTGGATTATTTGACTACGAACGAGCCTCTAGGTTTGAATTAGTACTATCAAATTTATTAAAAGCAGTAATTGTTCACGCTCTTATTATCTCTACACTTTTATTCTCTTTAAAAACAAACTCCTTTTCTTATGACCATTTATATTATACTTTTGGGCTGAGTTATTTAATACTATTTGTTTGGAGAATATTTTCTGTTTTTCTTATTAAAAAATATAGGCGACTTGGATATAATTACAAAGAAATAGTAATTGTTGGTGCTGCCGAAAAATCTACCCAACTCGCTCAATTTTTTCTAAACAATGAGCATGGATATAAGCTTCAAGCATTCTTCTACTCCAAACCCTCTTCACAGAAATTAAGTTGCCCATGTTTTCATATTGATGAATTAGATGAATTTTGTAAAAATAATAGAGTAGAGGAGATATTCTATTCTGATTCGATTTATGATGAAAGTTTACTAATGAGCATCATTAAATTTTGTGATGATAATATGATTAGGCTTAAAATAACACCTGATTTTACCAGCTTTAAACAGCGAAAAATTAATATTGATTTGTATGGTGTTATACCCGTTATTACGTTAAGAGAAGAGCCTTTACAAGATGAGTTTAATAGGTTCGTAAAAAGAATATTCGATATCATATTTTCATTGTTTGTTATTGTGTTTATCTTATCATGGTTAACGCCAATAATAGCTTTGATAATCAAGCTTACTTCAAAGGGGCCAGTCTTTTTTGTTCAAAGGCGTTCAGGATTAGATAACAAAGAATTTGACTGTTATAAGTTTAGGACAATGTCATTAAATAAGTTGTCTGATGTCAAACAAGCGTACAAGGATGATCCACGAATAACAAAATTCGGCAGGTTTTTACGAAGAACAAGTATTGATGAAATGCCTCAGTTCTTTAACACATTGATAGGTAATATGTCTGTTGTAGGGCCTAGGCCTCACATGTTAAAACATACTAAAAGTTATTCTGAAATTATTGATGGATATATGGTTAGGCAACTCGTATTTCCTGGTATTACTGGGGCTGCCCAAGCCTATGGTTTTAGAGGCGAAACAAAGAATATTAAAGACATGGAAGATAGGGTGAAATACGATGTTTGGTATATAGAAAATTGGTCTTTATTGCTTGATGTTAAACTAATCTCTATAACGATAGTCAACCTTTTCAAGACTCAGAAAAATGCTGTTTAGATTGTCTTCTTTTTTATATCTTTGCTTTATTCTTAAAACCCTTGTATCATGAAGAATTTTTCTCTTTCTATTCTCTTTTTATTTTTCTCTTTTATTTCATTATCTCAATGCGTTCTGATTGACTTTCAAGTCTTATCTGAACCCTATTGTCCAGGCAGTTTGAACGGAGGGCAATTACAAGCCAATGTTTCAGGAGGAACGGGTTTCTATACTTACCAATGGTTAAATGAAAATGGAGGAAACTTACCTGGAGGGCCTCAAACAAGTTCTGTTACGAATAGTTTTTTACCAGCCAATCAAGCAATTTGGGTGTTTGTAACTGATACGTTTCAGAATTGCACCGATTCGGCCTCTTACACTTTTACTTCTTATTCCTGTGATCCAGACACTGCAAAATTAGAAGTGTCTAGTCCGTTTGATATTAACCCAGTAGGCTATAACACCTATACTGAGTGTGATGTAAAACTGACTAATCTTGGTTGTCAAGTGTCATTTAAGCCAGAGTTTATAATTTCTCATCTATCAGAACCTTTAGAACAAGGTGATTTTACGATAGAGTATTTTAATACTCAATCTATATGGGAAGTTATTCCATACACTATTAATTCTAATGGCGATGCAGTTGGGTATTGGGGTGGACAAAGTGGTCAAAATCTCAATTGCGAAGAAGAAAGAGTACGGCCAGTTCGTGTTAAATTTAATCAGTTTAATCCAGAAGCCCCATTAGGAGAATATACAGCCTCCTTGAGGTTATGGAATGTCGACCAAAGCGGAAATTTACTGTCTATTATTTCAGAACAAGATCAAGTGTCAGTAACACTAGTTGATACAATTTGTAATACATTATCAATTTCTTCAACCGTTACAGATGCTAGTTGCCCAGAACAAGCTGACGGTCAAATACAAATATCTTCAACAGGAGGATTATCCCCTTATGAATATTCTGTAAATAACAGTTTATTCTCAACCGATAACGTGTACACTTCATTGACAAGTGGTTCTTATACTTTGATAGTAAAAGATTCATTAGGATGTCAAAAGTCCGATACAGTATTTGTTTTTCCTGAGCCATCACTTCCAGATACTTTATGGTTTACAGGGCTTACCCCTTTCGAAGTTGTGATAAACTGGCAAGCCGACTCTACTGTTGATGGCTACCGCTTTAGATACAGAGAATTAGGAGGAACATGGCAAATTGTAGCTTCTGGAATTTTTGATGATAATATTCCTGAAATGTTGTCTAGTAAATCTATTTCAGGATTTTCTCCATCAACGACTTATGAAGTGCAAGTTAGAACTAATTCTTTGATAGATTGTATTGAAGGCTGGTCTTCTTCCTACACATTTACTACGCCTATGGAGTCGTATTCTTATGATGTAACACATACCTGTAGTGGCACTAATTCTGGTCAAATTTTATTTGATGTTCAAACACTTAACTCGTACACCTTTCTATGGAGTGGGCCTAATGGTTTCACATCTACCGACACCTCTATTTCTCAGTTGGCTGAGGGAGATTATACCTTAGAAGTCTCAGATGTTTCTCAGGTGATTTTTGACACACTAATTAGTATTGAAATAAGTAGTTCATTTATTAATTTAACATTAAACGGAGATACTAGTTTGATTTTCGAATTAACTAATGGATTGTTTTTTGCACAAACTTGTGATTTAAACAGCTACCTAATTGCAGATTCTGGATTCACCAACTATCAATGGACTGATGGAACTATTGGGCAACAATTACTTATAGATACTTCGAATATATTCGTTTTTGTAGAAGCATTAGATTCTAATAGTTGTCCTGCTGTTTCTGATTCAGTACATATTTCTATTATAAACGATTACGTTGATTTGATTCAAGCCAACACGAATGGAGCTTATATAAAGAGCGTATATACCTTATGTAGCTCAGACTCTTCAATTGATATTGATATTAGCCCATTTATAAGTGGTAACTATGTGGTTGAATGGCATCGAGTTGTAGGCCAAAATTTTGTAACATTGGGAGATTCATCAGTAATTGAAATTTCACCTACTCAATCCTCAAATTATGTTTTAGAGTTAGGAAATTGCTTTCTGGATTTTAGTATTGACTTCTATTCGCCAATCTTAGATGTAAATCATACAAACCTTGTATGTAATAGTGATAGTAATGCATATATAATTTTATCATCAGACTCCTCGTCTTCAACAGCTCATTTTATTTTAAGAGATTCTCTTGGGGTCGAACTATATAACAACATTTCAAATAACTTAATTGATACTATTTTCGGTTTATCTTCAAATCAATATACTGCTGAATTATTAGACGAGTGGATGTGTTCAGTTTCTACTCTTGTTGATGTTACTCAACCCGATAGTTTAAAAATAGATTCATTAGATATTCAAAATATATTGTGTTTTGGAGATAATTCTGGTCAAGCAACTTTCAAAATTGCTGGTGGTACGCCATCGTATACTATTCGCTTAAATGGAGACACCCTAAATCTATCTCCTAATTCACTTGATTATTATACTATTAATAACCTACTCCCAAACTCTTATATTATTGAAGTGTTTGATGTTAATGGATGTTATTATTCCAAATCATTCCAAATTCTCGAGCCATCCTTATTATCATTCTCTATTACTTCATCTTTAGATTCAATTGTTTGTTTTGGAGATTCAACTGGATTTATTCAAACTGCAGCGATTGGTGGAACTCCAGGATATAATTTCCAGATTTCTAAAAATGATACATTACTTTATTCCCAAACTAGTGACTATTTTGGCTCATTGACTGCAGGTAATTATAAGGTTTTTGTAACTGATACAAATGGCTGTCAAGATTCTGTTGCATTAAATATTTTTCAGAACCCTGACTTTTTAGCTTATGAAGATTCATTATTGCATAAAAATATTTTATGTTTTGGAGATAGCTCAGGAGAAATTGGATTTGATATAAGTGGTATTGGCTCACCTTATCAAGTTGGTTTGCTAAACGACACTTTAAAATATAATGATTCACATATTTTTGATAGTCTAGTTAGCGGAATTTATTCATTTGAAATTACTAATAGTCTTAATTGCTCTAAATATTTGAATATTGAAATTACTGAACCAAATGAATTAATGTTAAATCCCATAAATATTTCAAACCCGAATTGTCAAACTCCATTTGGTACTGCTGATTTTCAACTTTTAGGAGGTGTAGCAGATTATACATTTAAATTAAACGATTCGTTACAAAACATAACTTTAAATAATACTGGGGATTTTAGCCTTATTGATTTATTGCCAAATTCTTATGAGCTATCTGTCTTGGATTCAAACTTGTGTGTAGACACATTGGTGTTTGATATAATGAGTACTTCGAATTTTGTTTTGAGTCTATCTTCTTACACAACAGATACTTTAACGTGCTATGGTGATTCTACAGCTAGTGCTATAGTTAGTATATCTGGTGCAACTGGACCAATAGAATATTCTATTTCACGAAACGACACACTTTTATATACTCAAACAGATACTATCTTTCAAAACTTAATAGCAGGAAATTATCAGATTAATGCAATTGATTCTGTTCTTTGTATTGATTCTGTTCAATTTAGTATCTATCAAAACCCTCAACTACACTTATCTGAAGATTTTACATTGCATCAAGATGTATTATGTGTTGGATTAGGTTTAGGAAAAGTTACAATTGATGTTAGTGGCGGTATCCCTGATTATTCCATTGGAATAGTAAATGATACGATTACTTACGATTACCCTCATGAATTTATAGACCTTCAAGTTGGAACATATGTCTTTGAAGTAACAGATTCTTTGGGTTGTAAGAGTCAAATCACTTCAAATATTGTTACAAACCCAATTTCCCCTGAATTAATTACTCTAAATGTAGAGGATATAGATTGTCAAACATTATTTGGTAGTGCGGAATTTGAACTTAGTGAAGGAATATCACCACCTTTTTCATTTACGTTAAATAATCAGCCTATAACGGTTAATTTAGATGTAAACAATCAATTTATTATTGATAATCTTGATGACACTTCATACGTTTTAAAAGTTGAAGATAACAGTATGTGTACCGATACCGTATCATTTGATATAAACGATTTTACATCTTTTAAACTTAGTATTATTGATTATACTGATACGATAAATTGTTTTGGTGATTCTTCTGGTTATATAAATAGCTTAGCAACTCTAGGAGCCACACCATATGAATACATATTAATAAAAGAATCAGATACTATTTCAGTACAGTCTTCACCAAATTTCACTGGTTTAACTGTAGGTAATTATGAGTTGATTGCTATTGATTCAACGGATTGTCATAGTGCAGAACAACTTGTAATTTATCAAAGAGATTCACTTGAGGTTTCGGATAGTCTAGATTTACATTTGGATGTGACCTGTTATGGCTATAATGATGGCGAATTTATGCCCCATATTACAGGAGGCTTAGAGCCATATACCTATCATTTTGTAGATTCAGTTCAGACTTATAATTATCCGCATTTATTTCAAAATTTATACTCTCAAACATATGATTTAGAAATAGTAGATTCTCTAGGTTGTTCCAAACCCTTATCAGTTTTCATAAACCAACCAGATTCTTTCTATTTAGATTCTTTAGTTGTTACTGATGTGATCTGTAATGGTGATAGTAGCGGTGTTGTTGATTATTTTATTAATGGAGGGACATCACCTTTCAATTATATAATAAACTTGGACACTTCTATTTTGTCAAATGAATTGTTTTCTGGGGCGTTTACAATTGAAATAATAGATTCTAATAATTGCATCATAGATACTAATTTTGTGGTTAACGAGCCGCCAGTATTACATTTATCAGTTATCGATTCATTGACAAATAACATTAGTTGTTTTGGAAATAATGATGGTCAGATTGGTTTAACAGCTAGTGGAGGTGTTCCACCATATGAATTTAAGATTGATGGTGCTATTATTGACTATAATGTAGTAATCGAGTTATTAGCCGATACCTTCATTGTTTCTGTTGTCGATAGCGTAGGCTGTGAAGATACATTGGAAGTAGTATTAACTCAGCCACAACAAAATTTGTTTATAGATAATTATGTCTTATCTGATACGCTTGGCTACTGTGCACCTTGTTATGGTGATTCAACAGGTTTTATTTCGATAGATTTATTGGGAGGAGCAGCCCCCTATGAATATTTTATTGTAAGTAATCCAGATACGTTTAACACACTTCCAATTGAAAAACTAGTTGGTGGAGAAGAGTATGAAATTTATGCCAAAGATAGTTTAGGTTGTGTCTCTGATACGATAACAGTTGAGTGTAATTCACCAGATGAAATAGTAATGTCACTTGATCTGACAATAGATCCAAGTTGTTGTTATTCATGTGATGCCACAGTCGATTTAAAGGCAGTAGGAGGGATAACACCTTTTGAATATGGAATTGAGGCAATGCCTTTACAATCAGATAGTACATTTTCTCAATTATGTGGAGATACTTCATATTTGTTTAGCTTAAAAGATGCCTTCGGATGTCTTAAATCAGACTCAATGATTGTTCCTAATATTCCATGCCTTTCGGTTGATACCATCAACTTTGTTGATAGTCAATATCCAGCTGTTATCAGTGACTCTTGTAAAATCGATGGAACTGCTAAAATTCATGTGATAGCAACAGAAGGAACAGGAAATTATAATTTCTCTATAAATGACACTATGAATTTTATTGAAAGCCAGCAGTATACATTCAATAATCTATCACAAGGAGATTATACCATTTTTGTAAAAGATAGCTTGAGTTGTATTGATTCCATAAATATAGAAGTGCCTGAAATTACGCCAATAACCATACAATTATTACTTGATACTGTTTATTGTGCCAGTCCGTTCTTAAATGGCCTTACAAATCAACCAGATGAAGGGGGCTTTACTGTTCAAGCATTTGGAAGTATAAGTAATACATATTCTTACTCTTTAGATGAATGGGATAGTACAATATTTTTGAATCAAGGACTATTCACATCTCTAGATGCTGGAGATTATTCACTGAATGTGAAAGATGGTTTCGATTGCATTTCTGAATTTGAAGTTAGTGTACCGTCTATTTCTATGGATTTTGATTACACTGCCCACGACATATCATGTGCTGGCTTTAATGACGGTTATGTTCAAATAAATGCCCTTCAAGGCGATGTAGCTAATCCTTGGGTTGAAGTTGATAATTCCCCAAATTTGTTTACAAACTTAGGAGCAGGAGTACATGTGATAACAGCTTTTTATAATTATCCTGACGGAAGTAGTTTTTGTTATCAAACAGATACTTTTGAGTTTTTTGAAAAAGAAGAATTATACTTCTTGTTAGATGCTAATAACGTAAGCTGTTATGATGATTGTGACGCCTCTATTTTAATTGATTCTACATATGGAGGTGTTGAACCCTACACCTTTGTTTGCTTAAATAATTTAGACACAAATAATTTAATGTTTGAAAACTTATGTGCTGGAGAGTACTCTATCAAAATGATTGATGATAATGGATGTTTCTTAATTGAGGATATCTCCGTTAACGAAGGAAATGCAATTTATCCACTTATTTCCTTTGAAGATGGCGAATTGATTGTTGTTCAGCCAACCATACAAAACCCATCGATGGGAACACCACCTTACTCCTACCAGTGGTATGAAGATAATACGTTACTTGCAGGAGAAGATTCCGAAGTATATAGCCCAGATTATCCAGGTCTTTATAAAGTGGTTGTTACGGATAGTGTTGATTGTAAAGGAGAATCAAGTTTCTATAAAATTGAAGTTCTTGATTTATCAAATTGGTCATCAGGAGTTGATGTAAATATTTTTCCTAATCCTTTTGTTGACGAATTGAATGTAACTATCAATTCATCTAGCGAATACGAATGGAATTTAAGAGATGTTAGTGGTAAAGTTATTGGAAGTGGTATTGGTAAAAGTTCATGGAAAATAAACACATCTATTTTGCCAAATGGGATGTATATTTTACATGTTTTAAATGCTGAAGAACAACTTATATATAAGATAATGAAACAATAAATAATAGTTTTTAAATTTTCATTACCTTCGTAGAGTTTAAAACTTGATTAATAAATCGAATGAAAAGATTATTTTTAATTGTTGGAATTGTATCCCTTTTCTCTGTAAACGCTTTTTCGTCTTCTTATTTTTCTGATGACCAGCCAGTAGTTTCTATCGGAATTAATGATTTAATTATCATTTCTGACGTCAATAAGATTATGGAATACGCCAAGACTAAAGGACTGAATGATAGAGCTTTAGAACAAGTTAAATTGGCTGACGAGTCCTATGTCAAAGGAGTTCAATTTTTACAGCAGTCCAATCCAACCGAAGCAATTCAATCGTTTAAAACATCCTTTAAAAATTATAAAAGAGCTAAGCTTAGTGACGATGCTCTTAACTTTGTCAATCTACAACTTGCAGTAGCTCATCAGCTTAGTGACGATGATAGAAACAAGAAAAAAGTGATGAGATATTTAGAGCTTGTTACCAATTCTATTGACAAAGAAAAAGAGTGGGTATATAACTTAGCGATTCTTAATTACCTTAACAATAATGAAAGTCGTTCGGCAGAATTATTGGAATCTGTAATTAAAATGGATAAAGAGTTTTTTAAAGCATATGGTAATTTAGCCGCTGTTTATCAAACTATAAATCAACCAAAAAAAGCAGAAAAGACTCTTTCAAGGTTAAAGATAGCACAAGATGTATTGGCTGAAAAACAGAGAAAAGAGCAATTAGCTTTAGCGAAGAAGAAAGAAAAAACCAAAAAAGCTGGAAAACCTGAAGAGCCTGTCTTGGCTGAAGAGCCACCTAAAGGTATTAGTATTGACCCGTTATTATTGAAAGTTAAAGGGGACAGTAAATCTGTTTTAAAGAATGAATCAATTACTGCCTTTGATGACAGAATGAGAAAAAAATTAATAGAAGGTCAAGAGTATTATGATCAAGGTGTCGTATTATTCAACTCTGGTGAATTTCCATTAGCTGTTAAAGCATTTAAATCTTCTCTTAAGAAGTTTAATCAAGCTAAAGTCTCTCAACTTACTTTAAGTAATGTGAATGTAAATTTGGCTATGTCCTACTTTAGAAGCCCAGAGAAAAGAGATAAAAAGAAAGTAATCCCTATTTTAGAGACATTATCGAAGGCTGTTTATAACGATAGAGATGTAGTTTATAATATTGCCGTAATTCAACACGGTATGGGTAACAGTGAAAAGGCTTTAGACTTATTACAAGACTGTAATTCTTTAGACAAATACTTCTTGCTTTCTTATCAAAATCAAGTGGCTATTCACAATGATTTAGAGGACCTCAAAAGTGCTAAAAAAGCATTCAAGCTTCACGAAAAATATAAAAACGAGTTGACTGAAATTTATAAAGAGTACGTAAAGACTGGTGTTAAAAACGAAAATGTTGATTTATCCTTCTTGGAAGGAGCTGTTTTTAGAGTTGCATTAGGCGATTTTAGTGAGTTTAACATGCCAATTGATATTTATCTACACGATGATTTATTAACTATTCCACTTGGTAATGATTTCTATTCTTTCATTTGTGGTAATTACAGCACTTACAACAGTGCTGAGTCTTACCTTTCTAAGGTCTTTAATAATGGATATGAAAATGCATTTATAATTGCATTTAAAGATGGTGTAAGAACAGATTTTGCATCTGACTTAAAATAAATCCTCCTAACCACATACAGATAATAAAAAAGCACATCAGAATGATGTGCTTTTTTTATGATTAAAACTTAGATTCATTATTTACAAACCCAACTTTCGGACCAAAAGTATTTGAATAGTGCCGATGAATCACCAGTTACGGTTTCAAAAGAAACTGTAGAGTTATTAATATTTTTCAATTCATCCCCACACGTTTCTCTTACAGAAACAGGACTCAAATAACTGCTAAAATCACTCGTAATAGAAGTAGGCAGTGTGCTGTTGACATAGCCCTCTCCACTGTAAGAGTTAGATGCGGTTGAGTCTAGAGTACCATTAGAATAGTACTCAACTGTTAAACTTATATCAGTTGTACTTTGACAGTCTAAACAGTCAGAACAAGAAGAAAGCACTATTGCTGATAATATACTGAATGTAATTATTTTAAAATTCATATTGTTAAGGTTATTAAGTAAAATTAAAATTCTAAATTTTCAGGGAACACTAAAAAGCGTACCCTAATCTTATTTTGATTCTATATGTATCTATTTTAGCAAAATCAGTTAAACCAGGTAAGTCTCTATAAAATCCAGAAGTGAACTTTAATGACTCATTTCCTTTAGCTTTGATAACAACATTCGCACCACTCTCGTCTACGATTCCATAATATCCATTGGCAACATCAGAGTCTGGAGCAGTACCATCAAATGCATAAACATCACCAAATTTTGTTTGTAGATAAAAATCTGGAGAAACACCTGCTGCAGTAGCAACTGAATTTACATTGTCAGCTACTTGATTAACATTCCACGTATCATTTCCATTAAATACTCTTTCGCTTCTGCTAACCATTTTATACTGAGGTCCTATTTGAACGTCTAATGAAAGTTTATCGAAAAATAACCATTGACGACCGATAGCAATACCACCAATTAAGCTAAACTCACTTGTTTTGTGAGAAACATCATACCAACTTAAATCGTTATTTGATACAGTTGTATTGGTACCGTTAGGATTAGTTGAGATTGCTCCACTTGTACTCAACGAACCAAAGTTGTCTGCAGCTGGATCAGTGTTTTCTGAGCCTAACCACGGACCTTGGAAGCTGCCAAATACATCGCCTTCATATAATGATGGGTACATGAGGTAGTTCATTGCCTGATTAGTTTCTAGAGCAGTATTATCATCAAAGTCAATTGTTGTTGATTGTATATTTACAAAAGGTGCAACGTACCATCCTCTTGGTGGGTCACCTATCTTTTGACTATATGTTTTTATGTAACTTCTGTATTCAACGCCAAATCCAAAACCACTAATCTTTGTTGAAGTTTGTCGTGAAACTGAATGCTCTAGTGGGTCTGCTACAACTTGAAAGCCACCTACTAAATTTCCTGGGTCATGATTTGAATTAGTATCGATAACAGCTGTCAATCCATCACCAAATACTTGGTCATGCTTTGAGCTAAAAAAGGCAGCTGAGAATTGTATTGAACCTTTTGTGAGAATATTTGGCCATTTGCCTTGCTTTCTTGTTCTTCCAGAAGCATTTATATTGTTCATTCCTTCATTGAAAGTTCTTTCATAAGATACTTCATACATGCCAAATGCGGCATCTAATCCACTTACTTTAACGACACTCTCTTGGGCTTGGGACACAAATCCTAGAGACAAACCGAATAATACTAGGGCAACTTTTTTCATTTTAACTCAGCGTTTACTTAATAAATTTGTTGATGTCAAATATAACAAATTGAATTTACTTTCTAACTACAGCACCTACTTTCTGTTCAAACGATTGAATTAGGTTGCTCATAACCTTGTCAATCTCTTTATCTGTAAGCGTTTTTTCTGGGCTTTCTAGTGCAAAACTTAATGCATATGACTTCTTACCTTTTGGCAGTTTATCACCCTCATAAACATCGAATAAATTAACTGATTTTAACAGTTTGTTTTCTGTTTGTTTAGCAATGGTGTTGAGAGTAGAAAACTCTATATCCTTATCTAGCAATAAAGCCAAGTCTCTTCTGACTGATGGGAATTTATTTATCTCTTTATACGTTGTGTTATTATGCTTTAATCGACTTGTTAATAGTCCCCATTCTATCTCAGCATACAACACTTCATTTTTAATGCCAAACTTGCTAAGTAAAGAGTCTGAGACACTACCAAATTTAGCAATTACATCTTTTTTAATCGTATACGTATAAGCATCATCTAGGAAAGATAATTCAGAGGTTTTACTTTTGAAATTAGTAACTCCTAGTCTTTTTAGTATGTGCTCAACTCGCTTTTTCATCCAAAAGAAATCTTTTTGTTTGGATGGACTATACCAATTTTCAAAAGATGCATTTCCAGTTGCTAACAGAATTAATTTTCTGTTTTCTACATATTTACCATTCTCTAGGTGATACGTATTGCCAAATTCGTAGAAGCTTAAATCAGACGCTTTTCTATTCAGGTTGTATGATATGTTTTCCAAACCCGAAAATAGCATGCTTTGTCTCATTCCATCAAGCTCTTGACTTAATGGATTTAAAAGCACTATTTGCTTTTCGTCATCAATTTCTTCTATCAATTTTGAGTAAGAGGATTTAGATAGCGAATTATTCATACATTCATTAAACCCATTACTACTAAGAAGGTCAGAAATAGTATTCTGTAAATCATGTGAGTTGGGTTTCTTAGAGTATGAAATGGACGATTTAATTTGTTTTGGGATACTAATGTTGTTATATCCGTAAATTCTTAAAATTTCTTCAATAACATCTTCCTCTCTAGTAACATCTATTCTGTAAGGAGGTATAGATAGTTCAACTTGGTCATTATTTTTAGTTTCAACATCAATATCTAAGTCGTTTAAAATTGAAATAATTTGACTCCTATCAATTTTCTCGCCTATCAGAGAATCTACTTTGTCATAATTCAGTGTTAGAGAAGTGGGGTTAATTTTTTCTGGGTATAAATCACTAATAGTTGATGAAATAGTAGCTCCACAAATTTCAACTAAGAGATTAGCAGCTCTTTTTAGGGCATATATTACCAAGTTTGGGTCTACACTTCTTTCAAATCTAAATGATGCGTCTGTGCTTAATGAATGCCTTTTAGCTGTTTTTCTGACACTTACGGGGTTAAAGTATGCGCTTTCTAAAAATATACTTGTTGTTGAGTTGCTAACACCAGAGTCAATCCCTCCAAACACTCCAGCTAAACACATAGGCTCATTATCACCATTACAAATGATTAAATCTTTTGAGGACAACTTTCTCTCTTGTTCATCTAGAGTAGTGAATTTAGTGTTTTCGTTGAGCTGTTGAACTATAACTTTTTGATTTTTAATTTTTGAAGCATCAAAAGCATGTAATGGTTGACCTGTTTCATGCAACACATAATTAGTAATATCTACTACATTATTGATTGGAGTTAGTCCGATTGATGTTAAATTTTTCTTTATCCAATCAGGTGAGTTGCCAACAGTTATATTTTCAATAGTTAAGCCAACATATCTTGGGCATGCCTCGTAATCTTTAACTTCAATGGAAAATCCTTTTTCATTTCCTTCTTTGAAAGAGCTGATATCTGGAAATTTTAATTGACAGTCTATATTATTGTGGTGTAACACTGCTGCTAAATCTCTAGCTACTCCAATGTGAGACATGGCATCAGAACGGTTAGGTGTAAGTCCAATTTCGAAAACAATATCCGATTTAATATTAAAGTATTCACTTGCTAGTTGACCTGATTTTGCATTGGCATCAAGAACCATAATGCCTTCATGACTATTGCCTAAGCCAATTTCGTCTTCAGCACAAATCATGCCCTCTGAAACTTCTCCTCGAATTTTTCCTTTTTTAATTTTAAAAGAGTCATCGCCAGAGTATATAATTGTACCAATTGTGGCTACTGGTACTTTCTGACCAGCTTCTACGTTTGGTGCGCCACATACGATTTGTAGATTATTTTCTTTGCCAATATCAACTGTTGTAACACTCAGTCTGTCAGCATTTGGATGTTGTTCTTTTGTGAGTACCTCACCGATAACAATCCCCTTAAGTCCACCTTTTATACTTTCAACAATTTCTATTCCTTCTACTTCTAGTCCAGTGTCTGTTAAATACTTTGCAACGACATTAGCATCTAAGTCTATGTTTATATATTCTTTTAGCCAGTTGTATGAAATCTTCATCTACAATAAATTTATTAACAAAAGTAATAAAAAGAATGAGGTGATATCAGATTGGTTTTTATGATATTCTACTCCACTCAACTTGTCTGTTACTTACTTCTTTATAATGGTTTAAAATTGACTTGTTTTTGGATAGTTTTAGACTCGGGTCTTCCTTTAACACTTCTAGCGCGAGTTGTCTAGCATAATTTAGAATAGCATTATCTTTGATTAAATCTGCAATTTTTAATTCTAGCATACCGCTTTGCTGAGTACCCATAAGATCTCCTGGGCCTCTTAATTTTAAATCAACTTCAGCTATTTCAAAGCCATCAGTTGTTCTTACCATTGTTTTTAGTCGTTCTTGACCTTCTGAACTAATTTTATTTCCACTCATTAGTATACAATAAGATTGCTCGGCACCTCTTCCTACACGCCCTCTTAATTGGTGGAGTTGTGATAGTCCGAAACGTTCTGCACTTTCAATAACCATTATTGAAGCATTAGGAACATTTACACCTACTTCAATAACTGTAGTTGCTACCATAATTTGTGTTTCTCCTTTCACAAATCGATTCATCTCAAAATCCTTGTCCTCTGATTTCATTTGACCATGAACAATGCTTATGTTATAATCCTTGAACGTTCTGCAAATACTGTTATAGCCATCCATTAAGTCTTTATAATCTAGCTTTTCGCTTTCATTTATTAAGGGATAAACGATATATGCTTGTCTGCCTTTTTCTATTTCTTTTTGTATAAATCCAAGCATATTAAGCCTCCCGCTATCTAATTTCCAAATGGTTTTAATTTCTTTTCTGCCTGGTGGTAGTTCATCAATGACTGAGATGTCCAAGTCACCATATAGCGTCATTGCCAATGTCCTAGGAATTGGTGTAGCAGTCATCACTAGTATGTGAGGTGGCGTATTGTTTTTGAGCCACATTTTAGCTCGTTGTGCCACGCCAAAACGGTGTTGCTCGTCAATAACAACAAATCCAAGATTTTTGAATTTCACTTTGTCTTCTAATAAAGCGTGGGTGCCTACAAGTATGTTTATCTGTCCGTTTTCTAAGCCTTCATGAATTCCAGTTCGTTCTGATTTTTTGACTGAACCTGTCAATAGTGAAACTCTCAAGGGCATATCACTAAGTAGATTATTAAGTGTTTCAAAATGTTGTTGAGCTAAGATTTCAGTGGGTGCCATTAAGCAAGTCTGAAAGCCGTTATCTATCGCCATAAGAATAGACATTAAGGCTACAAGGGTTTTGCCGCTACCTACATCCCCTTGAAGTAGTCTATTCATTTGTGATTCTTTTGAGCAGTCCTGTCGTATTTCTTTTAACACTCTCTTTTGAGCGTTCGTGAGTTCAAATGGGAGATGATTATGAAAAAAGTCGTTAAAATGTTCGCCAATGGTTGAAAGTGGAAAGCCTTTCAATTTTTTTTGTCGTACAATCTTCATTCTTATGAGTTGAAGTTGAAGGAAAAATAACTCTTCAAACTTTAGTCTGTATTGTGCTCTTTGTAGTGTTTGACTATCTTTTGGAAAATGGATATTAATAAAGGCTTCTTTTCGTGGAAGAAGATTTAGTTTTTTAATGAGTTCATCGGAAATATTTTCTTTGACATCATTGATGACCTGTGGCAGAAGAACGTTTGTTAGTTTACCTATAGCCTTATTGGTGAGTCCTTTATTACTTAATTGTTCTGTAGTTGAGTAAATGGGCTGTAAACTATTGTGTCCCTCATTTTTGTTATTGCTTACTATTTCTAGCTCAGGATGTACAATATTAATCTTACCATTGTATAAGTTAGGTTTACCAAATACGATATAATCAACATTTGCTTTTATACCGTCCTTTACCCATTTTGTTCCTTTAAACCAAACGAGTTCAATTGCTCCATTTTCGTCTTTCAATTTAGCTGTTAGGCGTTTGCTGTGTCTCGCTCCAATTTCTTTAAGGTCTATTATTTTCCCAATAATTTGTACATATGGTAACTCACTATTTACATCATTGGTTTTATAGAATTTTGTTTTGTCAACGTATCTAAATGGAAAATAGTTGAGCAAGTCGTTAAAGGTATGAATGCGTAATTCACTTCTCAATAGTTCGGCTCGTTTTGGTCCAACTCCTTTTAAGTATTCTATCGAAGTGAATAATTGTTGCATGGCATAAAGATAAAAAAAAGCCCTATCAGAATTGATAGGGCTTAAATTACTTTTCCACTCTAATTTATATGTTATTTGAGCCCATAAATAGGACTGGATTTTCTAAATACCCTTTTAGAGTTCCTAAGAATTTTGAACCTACCACGCCATCTACTACTCTATGATCGCATGAAAGTGTTACTTTTAGAGTATTTCCAATTACTATTTCTCCATTTTTCACAATTGGCTTCTCAACTATACTTCCAATTGCTAGAATGCATGCGTCAGGAGGGTTTATTATTGCAGTAAATTCCTCGATATCAAACATTCCAAGATTTGAGATAGTAAAGGTATTGCCTTCCCAATCTTCTGGTTGAAGTTTCTTAGCTTTAGCTCTAACGCCGTACTCTTTAACTTCAGATGATATTTCAGAAAGTCTTTTATTGTTAGCAAATCTTACTACCGGAACGAGCAGACCATCTTCAATTGCCATAGCTACTCCAATATGAATGTGTTCATTGAAACGAATTCTATCTCCTAACCAACTTGAGTTTACTTGAGGATGTTCCTGTAATGCCATTGAAGTTGCTTTAACTATCATGTCATTGAAAGATATTTTTACTGGTGAAACAGTATTAATGGCTTTCCTAGCTTCAATGGTTCTGTCCATATTTATCTCACATGTCAAATAGAAGTGAGGTGCTGTAAATTTACTTTCTCCAAGTCTTTGTGCAATGACTTTTCTCATTTGAGACACTTCAACTTCAGTGTAACGTTCAATAGAAGGTGCTGAGTTTCCACCAGAGTAATTGTCAATATCTCGTTTTACTATTCTTCCAGCATCGCCGGTTCCTTTGACTAGTGAAAGGTTTATATTTCTTTCATCAGCTAATTTTTTAGCTAGAGGAGAAGCTATAGCCTTTCCATTGCTTTCAACAGTTGTTTCTTTTGTTTTGGTAGGGGCAGGAGCTGCTGTTTTTACCTCTTCTGTTTTAGGTTTTTCGACCGCCTTTGGAGCTGCTTTTGCTGACTCTTCTTTTTTAGGTTCTGGAGCTGCTTCAACTTTCAATAGTTCAGTAATGTCCTCGCCTTTTTCACCCAAGATAGCAAGTATTCTATCAACAGGGGCTTTGGCTCCTTCGGCAACTCCAATATGTAATAAGAATCCTTCTTGAAAGCTTTCGAATTCCATCGTGGCCTTATCTGTTTCTATTTCGGCTAATAAATCACCTTCTGAAACTTGGTCACCAACATTTTTGTGCCATTTTGCTACCACACCTTCAGTCATTGTATCACTGAGTCTGGGCATATTTACTACTTCTGCCATCTTCTTAGTCTTTAATAAATGGATAATCTACTTGTTCATAAACACTATCATATAAATCTTGTTTTGTAGGGAATGGTGATTCATCAGCAAATTTAATGGCTTCAGCTATCGTTTCTTTTACTTCAAGATTTATTGCTTCGATTTCTTTTTCACTAGCAAACTTATTCTTTTTGATGTGCTCTAGTGTAGTGTTAATAGGGTCAATCTTTTGATACTCATTAACTTCGTCTTTTGTACGGTAATGTTGAGCGTCAGACATTGAATGTCCTTTATATCTGTATGTTTTAGCCTCTAAAAATGTAGGACCATCTCCTTTTCGTGCTCTAGCTACTGCTTCTTCAACGGCTTCCATCATTGTTACAGGATTCATGCCATCAACTGGTTTGCTAGGCATTTCATAGCCTAATCCTAACTTCCATATTTCAGTATGGTTAGCTGTTCTTTCGACAGATGTTCCCATGGCGTAACCGTTATTTTCAACGATAAAGACTACAGGTAATTTCCACAGCATAGCAAGGTTAAATGTTTCGTGTAGAGACCCTTGTCTAACTGCACCATCACCCATGAAGCATAGTGTAACGGCATCACTTCCATTGTACTTATCAGCAAAAGCTAATCCAGCACCTAAAGGAATTTGCCCACCAACAATTCCATGACCACCGTAAAAGTTATGTTCTTTACTAAACATGTGCATTGAACCCCCATTCCCTTTAGAACAGCCAGTTATTTTTCCCATTAGCTCAGCCATTACATGTTTAGGATCTACGCCCATAGCAATGGGCTGAACGTGATTTCTGTATGCAGTAATCATTTTATCTTTTGTAGGATCAATAGCGGCTCTACATCCAGCGAGGATAGCTTCTTGCCCATTGTAGAGGTGCAAAAATCCTCTAATTTTTTGTTGGATATAAAGAGCAGATGCTTTATCTTCTAACTTTCGCCACAAAAGCATATCTCTGTACCAATTTAAATAAGTTTCTTTTGAAATCTTTTTCGCCATAGGTTTAATTATAATAGTCGCAAATTTAACACAAAAAGAGTTAAAAAAATAAGTTTTGACTTTTAGTGATTATGTATATTTTGTTAAAATTTAAAATATCTACTTTAATCTAGTAAAATTCTATATTATCAGTCAAAAAATGTTTAAATCGTGTAATTATTACACTTTGAAGGCGTAATATTTTATATTAACGGATGCAAATAACTTATAAAATAATGCTGATATTTGTACATCATGATTAAATACCTTGTTTCAATATTAATGCTTATGTCTGTTGTTTGTCAATCTCAAACATTCAGAGTGCCTGATAATGTTTTGAGCACGAGCCTATATCAGCCTTTTGCTTCAATAGAGGGGTACACCTTAGCATTTGAACGTTTGCTTGACCCTGGCTACAGTAGAAATGCTGCCCAGTTTTCTTATAAAGTTAATGTGACTCTTCTTTCAGATAAGAGAAAGGCGGAAGTCGCTAACATAGATGGACAGCCCTTTTATGATCCTGACGCATTCAGATATAATGGTTTTATGCTTGTTCCTGAGCTAAAGTATTATTTTACTTGGGATGCTCCTATGGGAGTATATCTTAATCTTTTTGGTACTTACTCAACTTATACTGAATCTTATACTGATGAAAAAGTGAACAGCAATGGAGATTATGACAAGAAAATATCGGAGTTAGGAAGGGGTTTAGGTGCTGGCATTCAGTACATAATCTTTAGAAATATAACTATGGATATTGTTGGAGGTTATCACTTAAAAGATATATCCTCGAAAACAAAGCCAATTAATTCTGATGAGTTTACTTCTAATCCAGATTTTAAAACGGATAAGCTTTATTTAAATATTTATTTAGGGTTAAATTTTTAAAGGCTATTTCAAAACAAAGCCGACACCTATTTGAATGTATAGTGTCTCTAGGTATTCATAATTATTAATAATTCTTCCAGTATATTCTGTGTAATGTGACTTTCCTATATTAAATTGGGGTCCTACGCTTACTTTAAAGCAAAGTTTCCTCTTATCCTGAAATCGATAACCAATTCTAGGTGTTAAGTATACTAAATTAGAGTTGGCTACTAGTTTTTCTTCAAAATTGAAGTGATTATGGTGAACATAATCTTTTGTGAAAAATAATTGAGGACGAATTGTTGCTCCAATTTCAAAAAAACTATTTCTATTTCCGTATAAGAAACTACTATTGATTGGAAAACCAATATTTGGCGGGACTATGTATCCCTTTTTTTGATCGATTGTACTAAATCCTCCCGAGAAGCTATAACCATATTTTTTGTCTATTATCTTTGAATAATCAAAAGTTAATGCTGGCATAAACAACAAATGGTTGGTTTCTAAATAAAAGCTTTTTTGGCTTTTGTTTAGAGGGTTGGTAGCGGATATTTCATTTAGGTAAATGGTAGAAAATATAAATACTACAAGTATGTAGAGAAATTTCTTCATGTATGCTTTTTCATGTTTTAAGTAGTGACAAAACTAACTCTGACTAGAGAATGATTCATGTTACATTCACCAGCTAAAAGTAACAAAAAATTACTATTCTAAGTCCAAAGAGTCTAAAATTTTATTGTCTGCTACATTAGGAATTGTAACTTTTAATTTTGGTGTTCGTTCCATTTCACGTTTAATAGCAAAAATAGATTCTTCGTTTCTTGCCCAACTTCTTCTTGCAATTCCATTATTTACATCCCAATGCAACATCATTTTTAATCGGTTATCGCTTTCATCACTACCATCAATAAGCATTCCAAATCCTCCATTTATAACTTCTCCCCAGCCAACTCCACCACCATTGTGAATGGATACCCATGTGGCACCTCTGAAGCTATCGCCAATAACATTTTGAATGGCCATATCAGCAGTAAAACTTGAGCCGTCATAAATGTTAGAGGTTTCTCTGTATGGTGAATCAGTTCCAGAAACATCATGGTGGTCTCTTCCTAAAACTATTGGGCCAACAATGCCGTCTTTTATGGCTTTATTAAAGGCTTTTGCTATTTCTATTCTGCCTTCTGAATCAGCATAAAGTATTCGTGCTTTAGAGCCAACAACTAGATTGTTTTCTTCAGCACTTTTAATCCACCTGATATTATCCTCCATTTGCTGCTTAATCTCTTCAGGCGCTGTTTCCTTAATACGTTCTAAAACTTGACATGCAATTTCATCTGTTTTAGTTAAATCTTCATCTTTTCCACTTGCACAAACCCATCTAAACGGACCGAAACCATAGTCAAAACACATTGGTCCCATAATATCTTGTACATATGATGGGTATTTAAATCTGAGTTTATCTTCAGACATAATATCGGCCCCTGCTCTAGAAGACTCTAACAAGAAGGCGTTTCCGTAATCGAAAAAATAGGTTCCTTTTTCGGAATGCTTATTCACTAAATCTGCGTGAAGTCGAAGAGTTTTTTGAATTTCAATTTTAAATTTTTCAGGTTCATTTGCCATCAAATGGTTTGATTCTTCAAACGTTAATCCCATAGGATAGTAACCTCCTGCCCATGGATTGTGTAATGATGTTTGGTCTGAGCCTAAGTCAACATAAATATTTTCTTCTAGGAATTTTTGCCACACTTCAACAACATTACCTAGATAGGCAATAGATACTACTTCTTTATTTTCTTTAGCTTTTTTTACTCTAGAACACAGTTTATCTAGGTCTTCAATTACTTCATCTACCCAGCCTTGAGAATGCCTAGTATGTGTTGCTTTGTGATTGACTTCAGCAACTACAGTGATGCATCCTGCTATATTTCCAGCTTTTGGTTGTGCACCACTCATTCCGCCAAGACCAGCAGTTAAGAACAATTTACCACTAAGTCCATCATCACAGATTTTCCTGCCAGCATTAAGTATAGTAATGGTTGTGCCATGAACAATACCTTGAGGACCTATGTACATATAAGAGCCAGCTGTCATTTGCCCATATTGTGTTACGCCCAATGCATTGAACTTTTCCCAATCGTCAGGTTTAGAATAATTAGGTATCATCATTCCATTGGTAACGACAACTCTAGGCGCGTCTTTGTGTGATGGGAAAAGACCCATGGGATGACCGGAGTACATAACTAAAGTTTGGTCATCGGTCATTTCAGCAAGGTATTTCATGCACAGTCTGTATTGAGCCCAGTTTTGAAATACACCTCCATTACCTCCATATGTAATGAGTTCATGAGGGTGCTGTGCTACTGCGTAATCCAAATTATTCTGAATCATTAGCATAATGGCTTTTGCTTGATTTGATTTACCTGGATAATCATCAATATTTCGAGCTTTCATTTCATAATCTGGACGATATCTATACATGTATATCCTTCCAAATTCCTTTAGCTCTTCAGAGAATTCTTTAGCTAAAAATTCGTGTTGTTCTTTCGGAAAATACCTTAATGCATTTTTAATGGCTAATTTTTTCTCTTCAATGCTAAGAATATCCTTTCTCTTTGGAGCGTGGTTAATGCTAGCTTCAAATTCTTTTTTACATGGAATTTCCTTTGGAATACCTTCTAGTATGCTGTCTTTAAAAGTGCTCATTTCTTTTTTCCTTTGGTTAGAGAGTCTGTTTTCTTATCATATCCATAGGGGCAATGCTTGCAGCCACTTTTGCAACAATACCCTCTTTTAAGGTGGTATTTTTCTGTAAAAATGATGTAACCCTCACTGCTTTTATAGAAGTCTTCTTCTGAAAGTTTACCCTGATTTGATAAGTTTGCCATAAAATTTTTGTGAGGTACAAATTTACAACAATCATTATTTATATTAGAGGATGTTTTCCGAAGATAAAAAACAAATCATTGTTGAGTTACATTCCCCATTATTGTCATCTAAAGGCGTTAAACTTTTAGTTCAAAGGGAAGACATGAATGATTCAGATTGTATGGGCAATAAATGGTGGAAATTAAAGTATAACTTAAGTAAAGCTATTGAGCTTAAAAATGATACTGTAGTCACTTTTGGCGGAGCATTTTCAAATCATATTGTTGCTACGGCTTCAGCTTGTCAACGTATGGGGCTAAATTCAATTGGAATTATTAGAGGTGAAGAGTCTTCAAAACAAAATCCAACTTTAAAAAGAGCAGCTAGTTTTGGAATGAAATTTAAGTTTATAGACCGAGAGTATTATAGGCGTAAAGAGAGTGTTGATTGGTCTCAAGAGTATCAAAATTCATACATCGTGCCTGAAGGGGGGACGAACGAATTAGCTGTGAAAGGTTGTGCTGAAATGCTCCAAGATGTGGATTTCGATACTGTATGTGTGCCGGTTGGCACTGGAGGTACACTTTCTGGTATTGTTAACGCATTAAAAGGCAATCAATTTGCTTTAGGGTTTTCATCATTAAAAGGCGGGGTGTTTCTAATTGAAACCATTAATGAATATGCTAGTTCCAAGAATTGGAAATTAAATACGGATTATCATTTTCGAGGTTATGCTAAAATTTCAGAGGAGCTTATTACATTCATGAATGCATTTAAAGAACAGCATTCTATTGTGTTAGACCCAGTTTATACTGCAAAGATGTTTTATGGTATTTTTGACATGCTAAAAAGGGACTTGATTATTCCAAATAGTACTATTTTAGCTATTCATACTGGAGGAACTCAAGGCATTGAGGGCATGAATGAACGTATAAAATCTAAAGGATGGAAAATAGACTTCTAATACTTTTTTTGTTTTTGGGGCAGTATCTTTTTTCTCAAAATATAAGTCGTAGCGAATACATTGATCGTTATAAAGGTGAGGCTGTAATTCAAATGAAAAAGTATAATATCCCTGCAAGCATTACATTAGCTCAAGCTATTCTTGAGAGTGCAGATGGTAATAGTGAACTAGCCAAAAAATCTAATAATCACTTCGGAATAAAATGCCACTCTAATTGGGATGGAGAAAAAGTCTTTCATGATGACGATAAGTCGGATGAATGCTTTAGGGCATACAATAATGTTGAGGAGTCTTTTGAAGACCATTCTAAATTCTTATTAAAGGATCGCTACTCTGATTTATTCAAACTAGACATAGACGATTATAAATCATGGGCTAAGGGTCTTAAGAAAGCAGGATATGCTACAAACCCAGATTATGCAAAACACCTTATTAGAATTATTGAAGACAATAATTTGAGTCGTTTTGACAAAGAATCAGATGTTGAAAAATCGCTTTATAGCGGCTTCTCTATTGGCTGGGAGGATGTTGTTACACAATCTTATGTACTGGTTAAGGAAGAGAAAAAGTTTTATTTAAGCAGTCGTCTTTCAGCCTCATTTGAAGATTTGAGTTTAATGCTAGGTGGTGGTTACTTACTAAATTCTAGAGTTGGAGTTGGTGTTGAATCTGGTGTTCTTTCTCCTTTAGGTAATGTAGATAATGTTGAGTTTAAAACTAACTATGGCCTGTCAACACATTTTTTATTGCCAATAAAAAGAAAGAAACTTAATGTTCGATTAAGCATCACTACCGTTGATGGTAAGAACTACAAGCCTACAATTGCTATAGGATTGTTGAGGTGATTTTATTCTAAAGTGTAATTGTTTAGAATATTTTCATTGACAACAATAAGATTGATTTTTCCGTCCAAATCTAAGTCAACACATTCAAAATCACCGCCACCAAAAAGAGGTTTTTTGGTAAATGGTGATTCATCGGAAGAAAATAAGTGACAATATCCGTTGCTTGAAATTCCAAGTATTGACTTGTCTTTGAGCTTGAAAATTTTAGGTGTTTTATCCGTAGCAACATCAAAAGTCATTAATTTAGATTCTAAGTTGTAGCATTCAACTTCATCGCCATCGGAGATAATTAAATCAATCATTTCATCTTCATTGAACTTTGCAGCAACAAATTGATGGGATTCTAATTCAGATGTTTTAACCTTACTTTTAGTTCCATCTAGTTTGCTTAACCAAACACTTCCATTTGAATCGGAAGTATATATATAGCCAAATTTATCATCTAAATAAAATTCATCTGTAATCGAGATTTTATCCACTTTAGCTCTTTTTTTACCATCTCTGCCAACAACACTTATATTACCAGCATCATCAACAGCGTATATGTAATCTTTACCTGAAATAGAAAGGTGTTTTGCTCGGTGAGTAATAGGGTTCTTCATTGCCTTAAATTTCCAGCCTACTACCTGTTCGCCACTTTTAGAATAGTTATACAGTGTGCCGTCTTGTGAAGGAACTAATATTCTATATTTTCTATTCTTATCATAATCGATTAGAGTATGCCCTCTTTTTGCTTTTGATATTAAGCTGACAGGAAAGTTTTCTACATTTCTACCCAGACGGTCTAGTACATATAAACTGTCCTCAGTATTGAAAAGGTACTGTAGCTTTCCATTTTTATAGAAATCAATTTGACTGACTTCATCAAGTATTTTGCCACCAAGACTTTTTCGCCATAATTCTTTACCTTTTTCATCTATTAGGTAAGTGATTTTATTTGCATCCTGAATTATGATGTTATTTTTTCTAGTGGAATGGTTATAAACGATTTGAGGAGAGTTTATAATAGTGTTATCTAAATCTACAATCCAATCAAGTTGACTTTCTTCTTGTAGGTTGTCCTCAAAATGTAAAACGACATTATTGTAGAACAACTCATTTTTTGAGCTTAACTGATAAACGTAACCATTGATATTCGTCCATTTTTCTTTTAATATGATAGGACTTAAGTTGTTATTTAATGTAGTATTCCAATTTGAAATAGAAGGGTTTGAATACATTAAGAAATTGCATTTTGTTCCGATTTTGTCTTTGAAGTTGATAAAGCTTGGGTTGTTACTCAATACTTTTTCGGATAAAAAGTTGTTGATGAATGTTTTTAATTCAGCAGGAGAGTCAGAGAAAATTAGAAAGCCTTCAATCCAAGTAAAGTAGTTGTTTTTTACAGATTTAAAAATATAGCCGTATAACTTTTTGAATAGGTTTGGAATGTTGAGTTGGGAAATTTTAAATCCTCTATATTCTTCAGAATAATTATTTTCTTCAATAGATTTACTTAAGAAGGTAATAACTTCTTGGGATTCTTTCTTTGTTTTAAAAAATAAATAGTTTTCACTTTTCCCAGATGATGAGTGGGTAGTCAATTGTCCCATTTCATTTTCAACGATACCATTTAAAGCGTTCTCTATGTCTAAATTGTATTTACTGTTAATGTCATTAATTGCTTTATTGTGTTCATAAAGGTTGTTGTGTTTTGCAAGAAACTCTTTATAGTTTGAATAAAACATTTTTACGTTTTCAATCCCTAAGGCTAGAATTTTACTGGTGTTTCTAGGAGCAATTTCACTTATCTGAATTTTTTGTTCTACTTGTCCGAAAAGTGAAGTGAGATAATTTGATGAGGAATCTTCTACAAGTGTAAAGCCTGAAAAAGTCAAGTCATTATTTGAAATTTCAAGGTCTAATTCTGCCCAACTTGCCCATCGACTAACCCATTTAATATCGGTATCGCTTAGTGATGTATTCTGTGAAATGAGCTTGGATAAGTATTTATAATTTACGTAAACATGGGTTTTTACAAATGAACTTTTAGTGCTTTGAACTTGAGTAAAGGATGTGTTTTCTAGTAAACTAATTTTATTATTTAACTGTCGAATACCATCTTCAACAAGAAGTTCTGAATTACTGACAAATAGTATATCCTTATGGAAACTTAAGTTTAAATTATTTGAAAGTTTGTAAATAACAATTCCATCATACTCTCTCATTTCATAAGTACCTATTAGGGAGTCGTTTGCTAAAATGAAATCCATATCATTTTGAGAGCACGATGTAGATAAAAAGTAATAGTATGAATTAGTAGAATGATGAAAGGATAGGTATAGTTTTTGATTTTCGAAAAAATGTTTGAGCTCTAGTGATTCTTCCCATTTACTTTTTATGCCATTTAAGGATGAGTCCAATTCCACCCACTCAGTATTTTGTGTAATGGTATTCCAAATAGTTGAGTTTTCTAATTCATTGAATGAAGCACTCCAATTATCACTTTCTACAATTACTGCTGCATTTATTGGTACTGCTTGTACAGCATCGGTTTCAAGCTGATTTAGTTCTTGATATTTTTGAAAAATGAGTAAGAATATTACAATCAATAGGAGTATAAAACTTATTGAAATTATATTTTTATTATGCTTCATAATTTTTTGAAAATGATATTCAAATTTAATTAAAATTCAATTTCATATTGCAAGGGAATCAATTGAAAACTTTTTCGGTGATGCTCAGTAATTCCATGAACTAAAATTGCTTGCCGATGTTTTTTTGTTGGATAGCCCTTGTTGTTTTTCCAGTCATAAATCGGATATTTTTTATCTAATCCAACCATAATTTCATCTCTATAATTTTTTGCCAAGACTGAAGCCGCAGCAATTGAAAGAAATTTCGAGTCACCTTTCACTATGCATTCATGTTTAATAGTTTCGTGTTTATTAAATCTATTACCGTCAATTAATAACAAATCAATTTTAGTTTTTAGTTGATTGATTGCTCTGTGCATAGCCAAAAAAGAAGCGTTTAGAATATTAATTTCATCTATTTCTTCTGGTGCAACGATGCCAATCGCCCATTCGATAGCTTGCTCTTTAATTATTGGCTCAAACTCTATTCTTTTTTTGTGACTTAAAAGTTTTGAATCGTTGAGGCCTTTTAGCTTTATTTTGGGCGGTAATATCACCGAAGCTGCAACAACGGGTCCAGCTAAACACCCTCTTCCGGCTTCGTCACAACCGGCTTCAATCAGTCCTTTTTTATAAAAAGGTTTTAACATTTAGCTTTTTACTCGTTCTGAATAAGCTCCTGTTCTTGTGTCTATTTTTATCTTATCGCCAATGTTAATGAATAGAGGAACATTTACTGTCGCTCCAGTTTCAACTGTTGATGGCTTAAGAGTGTTTGTCGCAGTATCGCCTTTTACCCCTGGTTCAGTATAGGTCACTTCTAAAACAACTGATGCTGGTAATTCGCATCCTAGAACTTTTTCTTCATCTGCATGAAATAAGATGTCAGCATTTTCGCCTTCTTTTAAGAAGTCTGGGGCATTGATTAATGCTTTATCTAAAAATACTTGTTCGTAGTTGTCGGTATTCATGAAATGATAAGAGTCACCATCTGCATATAAAAACTGATGTTTTCTATTTTCAATCCTAACGATATCAATTTTCACTCCTGCAGTAAAGGTATTATCAAGACGTCTACCATTTGTTAAGTTTTTCAGTTTTGTACGAACAAATGCCGGTCCTTTTCCTGGTTTTACGTGTTGAAATTCAACAATTTGCCACAAGTCATTATTGTGTTTGATGCATAGTCCGTTTCTAAAGTCTGATGTAGATGCCATAAAATTATTTTTTTTGTCCTTTTACAATGCCTCTTTCCGATTCTTTTATGAAGCTAATGATTGAATCTCTTTCAATTGAAGGGGTAAACTCACTTTCAACTTTTTCGATAGCTTGGGTATAATTGAAGTTTTCCTGAAATATGACCCTGTATATATTTTGAATTTCATTGATTTTTTCTTCTGCAAACTCTTTACGCTTAAGTCCAATAGAATTAATGCCGATAAAAGTAAGAGGTTCTTTTGCAGCTTTGATGTATGGTGGAACATCTTTTCTTACTAGCGAACCCCCTGATACCATACAGTATTCACCAATTTTTACAAACTGATGGACAGCACTAATTCCTCCAATAATGGCATGTTTTCCAATTTCAACATGACCACCTAATTGGACACTATTTACTAAAATAGCATAATCGTCTATATGGCAATCATGAGCAATATGTACATATGCCATTATTAGGCAATTATTACCTACCGATGTTACCCCGCTGTAGTTAGTTGCTCTATTAATTGTCACACATTCTCTGATGGTAGTATTGTCACCAATTGTAACTACACTGTCTTCTCCTCCAAATTTTAAGTCTTGAGGTATAGCTGAGATTACACTTCCTTGAAAAATTTTACAATTTTTTCCAATTCTTGCTCCATTCATTATCGTAACGTTAGAGCCAATCCAAGTGCCTTCGCCGATTTCTACGTCTTCATGTATTGTTGTGAATGAATCAATAGTGACATTATCCCCAATTGTAGCATTTGGGTGAATATCTTTGAGATTTGTAGACATTTAAATTATTTTACTTTTTTTATTTGAGCCATTAGCTCAGCTTCCATAACTAGCTTTTCCCCTACATATGCTTGTCCAAACATATGGCATATACCTCTTCTTATTGGAGTTATAAGTTTGCAATCAAATATCACGGTGTCACCAGGTAGTACTTTTTGCTTGAACTTAACTTTATCAATTTTCATGAAATAGGTTAAGTAATTTTCTGGATCTGATACAGTACTTAAAATTAGTATACCCCCAGCCTGAGCCATAGCTTCGATTAATAATACGCCTGGCATCACAGGAGCACCTGGAAAGTGCCCTTGGAAAAATTCTTCGTTCATGGTTACGTTTTTAAGCCCAACAACATGTGTTTCGCTTAAATCCATAATTTTGTCAATCAAAAGAAATGGAGGCCTATGAGGTAAAATCTCCATGATTTGAAATATGTCTTTTACTGGAGTTTTGTTAATGTCATAAAATGGTGCTTCAGTTTTCATAATCTCCATAATTTTTTTTGCAAATGCTATATTTGATTTATGGCCAGGTTTTGAAATTTTAAGATGCCCCTTTATAGAGATGCCCATCAATGCAAGATCTCCAATGACATCTAATAATTTGTGTCTAGCCGGTTCATTTTCGTAGTATAAATCTACATTATTTAAAATTCCTTGTTCTTCTTTTACTGATATATCTTTTTTCTTAAATATATCCGCTAATTTAAAAAGTTCTTTAGAATTTACTTCATCCTCAACAAAAACTATTGCATTACTTAAGTCTCCGCCCTTTATTAATCCGTTATTAAATAGGCTTTGTATCTCATGTAAAAATACAAAAGTTCGAGCAGAAGAAATTTCATTTACGAATTCATCAATTGAATTTAAATTTGCTTCGGATTTGGGTAAAACCTTGGAATTATAGTCAATTGTAACATCAATTTTGAAGCCATCATAGGGCTCAAGAGTATATTCACTTTGAGTGTCTTCGTCTTTAAAATAAATTTTTTTATTGACTTTAAATGTTCTTCTATTGATGTTTTGTTTTTGAATTCCACATGTTTGGAGAGCTTCTACAAATGGTTTAGCGCTTCCGTCAAGTATTGGTAATTCTGGACCATCAATCTCAATTATAAGATTGTCTATCTCAAGCCCTCTAATAGCAGCTAACAAGTGTTCTGTTGTTTGTACACTAGCAGAGCCAGACTTTAATTGTGTGCTTCGTTTGGTTTCGTGAAAGTTAGATAAGTTAACAGCAATTACAGGCTGTCCTTCCAAATCTGTTCGGATAAAGCATATGCCATTATTTTCTGAAGCTGGCTTGAATCTAATGTTTGTCATTAGGCCAGTATGAAGTCCAACTCCTTTTAGTGTATTTTGAGATGAAATGGTGTTTTGGAATTCTGGCATTTATTTATTGAGTAGATTGTTTAACTCTTTTTCTATTTTGATTAAAAGGGAACTCATTTGAGGTAGTTTCCTAAAGTACACATACGATCTTTTGTAATCAGAAATAGAAAAGGCCGGGGAGCCTTGAACAATATCATTATCTTTTATGTTTGACGAAATTCCTGACTGAGCGGCGATTTTAACATTATTGCCAATCTCTAAATGACCAATAATACCCACTTGGCCTCCAATCATACAATTTTCTCCAATTTTGGTTGACCCTGCAATTCCTGACTGCGCAGCTATAACAGTATTTTTACCAATTTCTACATTGTGAGCAATCTGTATTAGATTATCTAATTTTACTCCTGAACGTATGATTGTTGAGCCTAGTGTAGCTCTATCAATTGTAGTATTTGCGCCGATTTCTACCTTATCTTCGACTATTACGTTTCCTATCTGAGCAACTTTGGTATATTCATTATCATTGTTTTGAGCAAAACCAAATCCGTCACACCCAATGATAACTCCTGACTGAATGATGCATTCATTACCTATTTCACAGAATGAATTGATATTTACACCTGAATAAATAATGGTATTATCACCAATTTTGACATTATTACTTATGCTACAATTAGCATAAATTTTCACGCTATTTCCAATTATAGAATCTTTGCCAATATTAACATTCGGACCAATAAAAGTGTCGGCACCGATTAAAGTTCTCTTATCAAGAACTGCAGAGTTATGAATTCCTACTTCTGAATGTTGCTCTTTACTGAACTCGTTTAGAACTTGCGCAAAACTTTGGTAAGGGTCATCAACTTGAATCAAGGTTGTAGAAATATTTTCCTCTTCGAAATCAAAATCAGTGCTTATAATCACAGCACTTGCCTTAGTCGACGAAAGAAAATGGTTGTATTTAGAATTTGCTAAAAAAGTTAAGCTGCCTTCATTTCCGCTTTCAATTTTTGAAAGAGAACGGATGATAATTTGTTCATCACCAATAACTTTTCCTTTTATTATTTCAGCAATTTCTCCTACTGTAAATTTCATTCTGTAAATCTATTTTAAATATGCAAGTCTTTTGGAAGACAATAAAAATATTTTTTAACGTTTTTGGTCAATGCTGAAATAGTGGATTTATCTGCCGATGATATCAAGTCTTCAACTCGTTTATCTTTGTAAATAATGTTAATATCTGAATCATTTAGCCTGTATGTACTATTCGTAATTTCACCTGAAATGAAAAAATAATCAATTTCTCCTTCATCCAACGCATATTTTTTAGAAATATTTTTTTTGAATTCAGAAATTTTAGAATTGGTTAATGGCTTGTCTTTTAATTTTACTTCAAATAGTGTTCTATTAACAATACACTTTGAAAGTGAAGATAAAATTTTGTCAGAATGATGCTGCCAATCTTTTAAGGCTGAGTAGATGTCGTAGTCGTCAAGAGCAGTGAAAGCAGAAAATATACCAGAGTTATTTATAAAGTCTGAAGTAGAAACTTTCTTATATAAGAATATTTTTAGTGATGAACTACAAGCTAAATCAACATCATTTCTACTTAACTCTTTAGCTCGTTTAAGAATTTTAATAAGAATTTGTTCTGCACAAACTACAGTTTTATGAAAGTATACTTGCCAATACATAAGACGTCTAGCAATGAGGAATTTTTCTACAGAATAAATGCCTTTACTTTCTACAACAAGATTGTCTTCAAAAACATTAAGCATATTTATTATACGTTCGGCACCAATAATTCCTTCTTGTACTCCAGAATAAAAACTATCTCTGTTAAGATAATCTAGCCTATCCATATCCAATTGGCTAGATACTAACTGATGCAAAAATGCTTTGGAGTATTGGTTCTTGAAAATGCTAATAGCAAGATTTAATTTACCTTCAAATTCATGGTTCAATTTTTCCATAAAAATTAAAGACAACTCTTCATGAGAAATATCTTCGGCAATACTGTTCTCCAATGCATGAGAAAAAGGTCCATGTCCAATATCATGAAGAAGTATTGCAATTTTTGTTGCATCTGCTTCTTCAACCGATATTTCAATTCCTTTAAATCTTAAAACTTGTATGGCTTTGTGCATAAGGTGCATTGCTCCCAATGCATGATGAAAACGCGTATGATTTGCGCCTGGGTAAACCATATTAGTTAAGCCGAGTTGAGAAATTCTTCTGAGTCGTTGGAAATAGGGATGCTCTATTAGGTCTAAAATAATTCCACCCTTTAAGCTAATAAAACCATACAATGGATCGTTTATGATTTTTGATGACTTCTTCATTTAAAAAATAACTGTAATTTTAATCCTTTATAAATCTCGTTGAAGATATGAATTTTAATGATAAGATAACGATTCTGTGGGCAGATGATGAAATTGACCTTTTGAGGCCTCACATTATGTTTTTGGAAGAAAAAGGGTACTCCATTCAAACTGCTAATAATGGTGTGTCAGCAATTGAATTATTGGATGGCAATCATTTTGATTTAGTCTTTCTTGATGAAAATATGCCTGGATTATCAGGACTTGAAACATTATTAGAATTAAAAAATAAGCGTCCTAATCTTCCAGTAATAATGATTACAAAAAGTGAGGAAGAAAGCATTATGGAAGAGGCTATTGGGTCTAAAATTTCTGATTATTTAATTAAGCCAGTTAATCCCAATCAAATTCTATTGTCTATCAAAAAACATATTGACAGTGATAGACTTGTTTCAAAAAAAACCAATGCAGATTATCAAAAGGAATTTAGAGATATTGGCATAAAACTTGGTGGAAATCTGTCTATTGAAGAGTGGGAAGAGTTATTTAAAAAAATCACTTTTTGGGAGTTGGAACTTGAAAAGTCGGGAGATGATAGTATGAAGCAAATTCTTGAAATGCAAAAATCTGAAGCAAATGCTATGTTTTTCAAGTTTATTAAATCAAACTATGAATCGTGGTTTTCTTCTTCAGAAAATTCACCGTTAATGTCACATCAGATTTTCAAACATTCAGTATTGCCTGAATTAAACGAAGATAAAACCACTTTTTTTATTGTTATTGACAACCTTAGATACGACCAGTGGAAAATGATTCAGCCAAGTCTTATGAATGATTTCAGAATTCAAGATGAGTCGTTGTACTTCAGTATTTTACCAACTGCTACCCAGTATTCTAGAAATGCTATTTTCTCTGGATTACTTCCTTTGGAAATGGAACAGCAACACAAAGACTGGTGGAAAAATGATACCGATGAGGGTGGTAAAAATTTATTTGAAAAGGAGTTTTTAGAAGCTCAAATGAGACGTTTAGGTAAAGCTCATTTAAAAGTATCCTATAACAAGATTACTAATATTGACGCTGGACGAAGGTTGGTAGATAATATGCAAAACCTTATGAATAACCATCTTAACGTTATTGTGTACAATTTCGTTGATATGCTTTCTCATGCTAGAACTGACATGAAGGTTATAAAAGAGCTTGCCGAAGGCAATGCAGCATATAGGTCACTTACAACGTCTTGGTTTGAGTATTCTCCACTAAAAGATATGTTTGCTTTTATTGCGAATAATAATTCAAAAGTAGTAGTTACTACTGATCACGGAACGGTTTTAGTAAAAAAACCAACTAAAGTATTGGGTGAAAAAGACCTAACTACAAATTTGAGGTACAAATTGGGCAGAAATATGAAGTATGATTCAAAAGAAGTATTTGAAATAAATCAGCCTAAAAATGTATTTTTGCCGATAGTGAATATGAGTAGTAAATATATTTTTGCAAGAGAAGATTACTTCTTTGCGTACCCCAATAATTATAATCATTACGTCAACCATTATAAAGAAACCTTTCAGCATGGAGGCATTTCCTTAGAGGAAATGATTATTCCTATTATAACGCTGTCATCCAAGTAAGAAAAATGAAATGGATTTGTGAAAACCTTGTAGACTTAGATGAAATAAGTAGAGAAATTCTCAATGAATGTTCTTCTAGAAAATTAGCTTTTTATGCCGAAATGGGAGCCGGTAAAACTACTCTCATAAAATTGCTTTGTAAACATCTAAAAGTGATTGATGTAGTGAAAAGCCCGACTTTTTCAATTGTAAATGAGTATATTAGTGAATCAAATCAGACTGTTTATCATTTTGACTTTTATCGCTTAAACAATAGGCAAGAAGCAATTGATATAGGATTAGACACATACTTTAACGATTCATCCTATTGTTTTGTTGAATGGCCAACGGTTATTGACGACTTACTGCCAGCTGATTTTAATAGTATTTATATTGAAGTTGAAGAAGAAAAAAGAATTATAAAACTATCATTAAATGACTAGTACTAGTATTTCATCGTTGGGAAGTGGCAATCTCTTGCCGCAAGAGGAAAAATTGGAGATTAAAAAACAATCCAAATCGTTATTCATTGGAGTGCCAAAGGAAATTGCTTTTCAAGAAAGCAGAATTGCTATTGTGCCTGATGCTGTTCAACTGTTAGTTAGTCACGGGCATGAGGTCCTTATAGAGTCTACTGCTGGAGAAGGGGCAAACTTTTCTGATAACGAATTCAGCGAAGCTGGAGCAAAAATAATTTTCGATACAAAAGAAATTTATCAAGCAGATATCATTTTAAAAGTTGAGCCACCTACATTAGAAGAGATAGAATTAATGAAAGGAAGGCAAACATTAATTTCAGCCTTACAGATTACTACTAGAAATCAAGAATTTATTAATCGATTGATTGAAAAAAAGATTACTTGCCTGGCCTACGAATTTATTCAAGATGACTCAGGAATGATGCCTTTAATTCGTTCTATGAGTGAAATTGCTGGTAATACTTCTGTGCTCATCGCGTCAGAATGCCTGAGTAATGCTAATGATGGTAAAGGCTTGCTTCTGGGTGGGATTGCTGGAGTTACGCCAACAGAGGTAGTAATAATAGGCGCAGGTACTGTTGGTGAGTTTGCTGCCCGTTCATCAATGGGGCTTGGAGCATCAGTGAAAGTATTTGATAATTCATTATCGAAATTGAGAAGACTGCAAAATGACTTAAATACTAGAGTCTATACTTCTATTATTCAGCCGAAAGTTCTATCAAAGGCACTAAAGCGTGCCGATGTTGTTATAGGTGCTTTACGATCTGGAGACAAAAGAACACCATGTGTGGTAACTGAAGAAATGGTTAGTGATATGAAAGATGGTGCTGTAATTATTGACGTAAGTATTGATCAAGGTGGTTGCTTTGAAACATCGGAACTGACTAATCATGCTAAGCCTACATTTAAAAAGTATGGCGTTATTCATTATTGCGTACCAAATATTCCGTCTAGAGTAGCTCGAACAGCATCTTATTCATTAAGTAATTTACTTACTCCAATTATACTAAGAATTGGAGATTTTGGAGGATTAGATAATGTTATATCATCTGATGTAGGGTTGCGTCAGGGGGTATATATTTGCAAAGGAATTTTAACAAATAAGATGGTTGGTCAATGGTTCAACCTAAATTATAAAGAGATTAATTTAATTATAGCCAGTATTTAATGTTCAGACGTTTCGGAATCTTTTTCTTTGGTATTCTTCTTGGAGTTATGATAATTAGATTTGCCTTTCCAGGCAGGTTTACAGAATACACCCAATATTTTAGTTTAGATTATAGAGTGCTTTACCATCTCAATCAAGACACCATTTACTTTAGTAATGAGGCTCAATGTTTAATGGAATGCTTAGATGTTGAACAAGCCGATGTTTTAGATGTTTTTGAAGGAGGAGAAGTTAACTTTGATTTGAGTGATAAAAATACTACACCTTGCAAACTTTACTTGGTAGAAAAAGACGAACTTGAAGTGTCTTTTGAACTGTGTGAGGATAAAGTGAAGCTTAAAAGCTTTTCCTTAGGTGAAGATACATGCTCTTGTAATTAGGTAGCTCTCCTAGTTTTCTCTTTAATTATTAAACTCAGTTCTCTACCTGTTTGTCCAGAAATAGAAGTGTTCTCTTGAGCTCTTCTTATGAGATATGGCATCACAAGTTTAACAGGTCCATACGGCATATATTTTACCACATTGAAGCCCTCATTAGCAAGGTTAAAACTGATGTGGTCACTCATGCCTAAAAGTTGAGAAAAATAAACCCTTTTATCATCTTTCAGTATATTATTTTCTCTCATTAAATCAATTAATTTCAAGGAGCTTTTTTCATTATGAGTGCCAGCACAAAGTGCAATTTTATCAATATGATTTATACAGTAGGCTAGGGCTAAGTCATAGTCCTGATCGCAACTTTTTTTGTCTTTCTGAATAGGAGAGGAATACCCAAATTCAGAAGACCGCTCACGCTCTTTTTCCATGTAAGCCCCTCTAACAATTTTTAGTCCTAAAAAGTAGTTCCCATTTTCAGCATCCGCATATGATTGCTTCAAAAAGGCTATTCTATCCCATCGGTACATTTGAAGAGTATTATAAACTATGGCTTTGTCAGTGTTATACGTTCTCATCATAGAAATTGCTAGATCGTCTATTACATTTTGAATCCAACTCTCTTCGGCATCTATAAAAATTCGAACATCAAAATCAAATGCTTTTTGACAAATGCTTTTCACTCTTTCTTTTAAACGTTTAAACTCTTCTTTTTCATTTTCGTTTAATGATATGTTCGAACTTACTTTTTCTAATAATTCTATTCGGGCTAAACCTGAAGTTTTGAAGACAGCAAAAGGGATATTTTCATCCTCTTTAGCTCGCTCAATAGTTTTGATAATTTCGTTAGCAGTTAAATCAAAGTTTTCTTTATTGCTTTCGCCTTCAACGGAATAGTCAAGGATAGTCTGGACATTATATATTGCTAGTGATTGAATACGTTCTTCACAGTCCTTTATTGATTCGCCACCACAGAATTGTTTAAAAATGGTGTTTTTGATGATAGACTTAATGGGTAATCTAAGGAAGAATGCAATATTTAGTAGAGTTGGTCCTAATTTCACTAATGCATTATTGCTAACTAACTTAAATAACCAATAGGACTTTTGTAAATCAGATGTGGATTTAGACTTAAAAGCTATTTCTGTGTTATCGAAAGAAACTTTACTCATTTTACTTTTTGACATATCATTAAACCATCTCTTACTGGCAAAAGCAAATTTTCTACTCTTTCACTTTGTTGAATTTTGGTATTATAATCTATCAATGCTTTTGTTTCAGAATCATTTTCTTTCACATCTTCAGCTACTTTTCCGCTCCACAATACATTATCTGCAATGATAAAACCACCAACTGGTATTTTATCAATAACAATATCAAAGTAGTTGGAGTAATTTTCTTTATCAGCATCAATGAACACTAAATCAAAGCTATCATTAAGAGTAGGGATTATTTCTAATGCATTTCCTACATATTGCTTTACATTGTCTTTTATTCCTGCTTTTTCAAAATAAGAAGAAGACATTGACTCAAGCTCTTCATTAATATCTATTGTGTAGAGTTTACCACCTTCTTTAAGGCCTTCAGATAAACAAATAGCAGAATAGCCTGTGTATGTTCCAATCTCTAGAATTACTCGTGGTTGAATCATCTTACTAAACATGCTCAATGCTCTCCCTTGTAGATGTCCTGACAACATTCTGGGGATTAATACTTTTGCCCATGTTTCTCTATTGAGTTCAGATAAGATAGGGCTTTCATTTTGAGTATGACTACAGGCGTAGTCGTCGATGTTTTTAGGTAAAAATTCCATTATACTTTATAAATCAGATGTGAGAGTTTATCTTCATCAAAAATTTCATTTGCCACTTCAAGTATTTGTGTAGAGCTTACCGCTTCCACTTTTTCTTTTACGATTTCAAAAGTATCAACTTTATTGTAAAGTAAAACACTTTTTGCTAGCGATAACATCAAATTTACTTCATTTTCTTGACCTATAGCTATTTGACCAATCAATTGTTGTTTAGCTTTTTTGAGTTGTAAAGTACCAAGCGGTTTTTCACATAATTTTATGAGTTCTCTTTTAGTCAGCTTTATACTTCTATTAATTTTATCCGTGTCTGAGGCCAGATAAACTGAGAATATACCTATATCACTGTAAGGAGTATAATTAGACTCAATTGAGTATGTAAAGCCGTATTTTTCTCGTATCGCTAAATTTAACCTTGAGTTCATTCCTGGGCCGCCCAAAATATTATTTAAAAGTGTTAATGGAGTCTTTTTAGGGTGTTTTACACCATAAGCTACATTGCCAATAATACAATGCGATTGAAAGCCTTTTTTATTAGAAGTGACTTGCTTTTTTTTATAGTTAGAAAATTCTATTTGATTTCTATCAGTTTGACTTTTAGGAATATAAGAAAAATGTTTTTCCGCTAATGAAATTAACTTATCCATAGAAATATCTCCTACTGAACTTATAACTATTTCATGAGTGAGGTAATTTCTTTTAATAAACTCGTTAATCATATTTTTATCAAAAGAATTTATGTGTTTTGGAGTTCCTAAAATATTTTTTCCCAATGAATGATTTCCAAACATTTGCTCTTCAAATTCATCAAAAATTAATTCTGATGGATTGTCTTTGTAATAATTGATTTCATCTAAAACAACTGTTTTCTCTTTTTCCAATTCTTTTTTAGGGAAACTAGAATTGAAAATTATATCGCTAAGTAGTTCTAATGAGCGTTCGTAATATTTTGGAATGAATGAGGAATGAATACACGTTTCTTCTTTAGTGGTGAAAGCGTTTATTTCGCCACCAACATCTTCCATTCGACTTAGTATATGAAAAGCTTTTCTTTTGTGTGTGCCTTTGAATATAACGTGCTCAATAAAGTGTGCCAGACCTTGCTCGTGTTCTTGTTCATCTCTTGAGCCACCCTTAATAATCAATCCGCAATGAGCTACTGCTCTATTGGTCTTTTTGTGAACAATACGAATTCCATTTGCCAATTGGTGATAGAAGTGCATTCTGAACTTTATTGAGTGTGAAGAAAAAAAAACTCGAACAGAGAATTTCCATTCGAGTTTTAATAAATTATTAAAATGTTTAGCTTGTTGGTTTCTGTTTTGAACTGCAACAACCTTGTTTTTTATTATCGCAGTTAGCCACTTTCTTGCCCGTTTTTGTGCAACATGCGTCACCTTTAGAACATTTTTTAGCTGAAGTTTCCTTTACTTCTTCCTTAGAGCATGTCGCTTTTTCACCTTTGCAACAAGATTTAGATTTCTCTGAACTTGCTTTCGCATCACTACTAGAGCACTTTTTTTCTTCTTTAGAAGAGCATTTTTTAGCCTCTTCGGAAGAACATTTTTTAACGGTTTGCTCAACTTTTACATCTTCAGATTTTGAAGAAGTGGTTGTCTGAGCAATCATATTAGCGGATAAAAATCCGAATAATAAAATAAAAATTAATTTTTGCATTTGTGTATGGTTTTAGCTTCTTCGAAGTTACTAAAAAAAATTAATATGTAGCTAGTACAGTTTTGTTTCCTTTCACAACTTGATTCATTTCAACATTTATCTTTGTCCCAAGTGGAAAAAAAACATCTACTCTTGAGCCGAATTTAATGAATCCATAATCCTCACCTCTTTTGGCAACAGCATCTTTCTTAGCGTAGAGTACAATTCTTCTGGCAACTGCGCCTGCAATTTGACGAAATAGAAGTGCTATTTTATCATTTTCAACTACTACTGTAGTTCGTTCATTCAATGTAGACGATTTGGGATGCCATGCTACAAGGTATTTTCCAGGATGATATTTGGAGTATTTCACAGTACCACTGATTGGGTATCTATTAACATGAACGTTAATTGGAGACATGAAAATTGAAACTTGAATTCTTTTGTCTTTGAAAAACTCAGGCTCTTCTACCTCTTCAATGACAACTATTTTTCCGTCTGCAGGAGCAACAACCTCATTTTCCCTTGCGGTTACTACTCTTTTTGGATTTCTGAAGAATTGTACAACCAGTATTAATACAATAAATGAGGCAATTTGGACAAGTGAATTAAGCCAAAATATTTCTGATAGGCTAACTAAGTAATTTATAACTAATAAAAGAACTATTGTTGTTGCAATGATTCTATATCCTTCTTTGTGAATTAAGTTCATGAAATTAAAATTATATAAATATATACTATTGGTATTACAAGTAGAGCACTGTCAAAACGGTCGAGTATACCACCATGACCGGCTAAAATAGTTCCACTGTCTTTAACATTTGCAGATCGTTTTATCATAGATTCTATTAAATCGCCAATAACTGAAGAGATACAAATGATAATCCCTAAAATTATCCATTCAATGAGGTCCAAATTAGTAAGGAAGTTTGATAGAATCACAGAGCTAAGAACACATAGAATGAACCCTCCTATTACTCCTTCCCAGCTTTTTTTTGGTGAGACACGTTCTAATAGTTTGTGCTTACCAAAATTAACCCCAGCAAAGTAGCCTCCAATATCACTCATCCAAATCAAAATAAAAATACTCAGCAGAAACATATATTCATACTGATTGGCATCATTATGGTTTAGAAAGAAGGTTAAAGACATTGGAACTGAGATGTAAATTACGCCCATTAAGGTAAGTCCAATGTTGTTGTAGCTTACATTTTCTTTTCTGAATAATTCAATAATAAAAACTAATAGAGTGAAAAAGCAAGTTATCGAAAAACTAATTTTAGAGAGCTCGAAATTTTTAAAATATAAAAATGAAGAAGCAAATAATCCTAATGAAATGAGCATTCCAAGGTAAATCTGTGGTTTGCTCTTATCATTATCGACTAATTCATAAAACTCTTTAATGGCGAGTAACATTACAACAAGAAAGAAAATAGAACTGCTAAGTTCACCGAGTACGAGACTGGAAATGAAAACAATGCCATACAAAGCTCCAGTTATGGTTCTTGTCATTAATTTACTCTTGGACATCTTTCAGAATATCTTTTGCTGCTTCAAGGTCAGATACTTTTACTTTTAGTTCGGCTTCACCAAATTGCAGGTAAGAAGAGTCAATTTTATTGATAATAACAGATTGGATTTCATGTTCTAACAATAAACCTTTCATCAATTCTAGCTGATAAGGCTTAATTGTTGTCATTAGAGTTGTCCAGTTGTTTTGAGTCATCTTCTTTAACTTTATCCCATGGTCGTGGGCCAAACAAATCTAGTAAATCCTCTTTAAAGATGACCTCTTTTTCGAGTAAAAGTTCAGCTAACTTGGTCAGTTTAGTTTTATGCTTTTTAAGAAGTGTTAGTGTTTTCTTGTAGCAATCTTCAATTAATTTACTGACTTCATCATCAATTAACTTGGCTGTAGCTTCACTGTAAGGCTTTGTAAATCCATCTCTGCCGCTAGAGTCATAGTAGCTTATGTTTCCAAGTTTGTCACTAAGACCGTAAACAGATACCATTGAATAGGCTTGTTTGGTTATTTTTTCTAAATCGCTGAGTGCACCAGTTGAAATCTTATTGAATATGATTTTTTCGGCAGCTCTTCCGCCCAGAGTGGCACAAATTTCATGAGTCAGTTGCTCAGTTGTTGTTAGCTGTCTTTCTTCTGGTAAGTACCATGCAGCACCTAAGGAGCGGCCTCTAGGAACGATAGTTACTTTTACCAAAGGAGAAGCGTATTGCATAAACCAACTCACTGTTGCATGACCGGCTTCGTGGAAAGCAATAATTCTTTTTTCTTCTTGAGAGATGATTTTGTTTTTCTTTTCAAGTCCCCCAATAATTCTATCTACAGCATCTAAAAAGTCTTGCTTCTCGACAATCTTTTTATTTTTACGTGCCGCTATAAGAGCCGATTCATTGCACACATTGGCAATGTCTGCACCAGAAAATCCTGGAGTTTGTTTTGATAAGAAGTCAATATCAACATCTTTACCCAAGGTAAGTGGCTTAATATGAACTTGGAAGATTTCTTTTCGTTCTCTTAAGTCGGGTAGATCTACAAAGATTTGTCTGTCAAACCTACCAGCTCTAAGAAGAGCTCTATCTAAAACATCAGCCCTGTTTGTTGCTCCAATGACAATTACACCTGAGTTTGTGCCAAAACCATCCATCTCTGTAAGTAACTGATTCAGGGTGTTTTCTCTTTCGTCATTTCCGCCAGTGATGTTATTTTTCCCTCTAGCACGACCAATAGCGTCTATCTCATCTATAAAAATTATTGATGGGGATTTCTCTTTGGCTTGCTTGAATAAATCTCTTACTCTGGAAGCACCTACACCTACGAACATTTCAACGAAATCAGAACCTGATAAAGAAAAGAATGGTACTTGAGCTTCACCAGCAACGGCTTTGGCTAACAGAGTTTTACCAGTTCCTGGAGGGCCTACAAGTAGCGCTCCTCTTGGGATTTTACCACCCAATGCAGTATATTTTTTCGGATTTTTAAGAAAGTCAACAATTTCTTCAACTTCTTCTTTAGCTCCCTCTAGACCAGCGACATCTTTGAAGCTTACATTCACCTTTGTCTTGTCAAATAAAGTAGCTTTTGATTTTCCGATATTAAAAATTTGACCAGTTGCGCCACCTGCTCCTCCGCTCATTCTTCTCATAAAGAAAATCCAAATAGCAACCATTATTAGAATAGGGAATATCCAACTAAATGCATCGCCAATTATGTCCTTTTGAGTTGAATATTTTATTTCTATTCGGTCTTCCTCATTAAAATTGGCTTGCGCTTCTTTTAGCTTTTCTTCTAAATTATCAGGGGATGATATCTGAAAATAATAATGAGGACCTTTGTTAGTGGCGTTGCCAAAAGACTTTTCACTAACAGATTTATACTTTTCTTTTTTTAGGGCAGATTCTTTTATATAGATTTGAGCAATGTCTCTATTAACAACAACTAGCTTTTCTACTTCTTCAGTTTGAAGCATGGTACGGTTAAATTCCTGCCAAGAAGTTTCTTTTGTTGTATTGACATTGAAAATCTGAATACCGAAAAATAGTACGGCAATTATTGCGTAAATCCAGTAAAAATTAAACTTGATTCCTTTTGGTTCTTGTTTTTTATTCTTCATTTTTAAGCGGATTCTTTGAAGAGTTGAATTTTAGCATCTCCCCATAATTTTTCAATATTATAGTACTCCCTTGTCTCTTTTTGGAAAATATGAACAACGACATTACCATAATCAAGCAGTACCCAATCGCCATTCGTCAGACCTTCCTTTTGCCAAGGTTTTTCTTTTACGTCTTTTAACGTTTCCTCAATAACTGAATCTGCAATAGCTGATGCGTGAGTATTCGATGTGCCATGACAGATTACGAAATAGTCGCAAACGGATGATTCAATTTCTCTTAAATCTAAACAAACTATATCTTTTGCTTTTAGGTTTTTCATTCCTTCGACTATTGCATTTGCAAGAATATCAGAAGTAATTAATTTTTTGTTTTCAGCCATTAAAAGCAATAAAAAATAGAGTGTTTGTTTTAAGGTACAAAAATACAGAAATTTATCCGTTAATTTGCTTTAATGAATACCTTGTTTATAGGACAAAATCTCATCAGTCTAAAGTCGGTTGATTCTACTAATACTTTCTTGTTGAATTTATCAAATAATGAGAAGTTAGTTGAAGGCACTGTAGTTTATGCAGAACATCAAATTAAAGGAAGAGGGCAAAGAGATAATCCCTGGTTTTCTGAGAGTGAAAAGTCCTTGTGCATTAGTGTTTTGTATTATCCTAAACTTGATTTATCCCATCAATTTACATTTAATAAAAGCATAGCCTTAGCCTTAGTATCTTCATTTAATCGTGTAGGTGTAAAGTCTCATATCAAATGGCCAAATGATATTTTTGTTGAAGATAAAAAGATAGCGGGTGTACTTATTGAAAATTCAATAAGGCAGAAAAAACTGCAAAAAAGTGTTGTTGGAATTGGGATTAATGCAAATAATAATTGTCAGGAGATACAATCAGCAACCTCCTTAAAAGAAGTGTTAAAGGGTGAAATAAGTCTTAATGAGCTTTTTTCAATCTTATGTCAGGAACTTGAAAAGTATTATTTATTATTCAGAAACGACAAAAAACAAATTCAAGTATTATATCATTCTTATTTGTACAAAAAAGATTGTTTGGTAAATTTCACTAAAAATGGCAAACAATTCTCAGCAATCGTAAAAGAGGTTGATGATTTTGGACGTTTAGTGCTTATTGAGGAAGGGATGGAAAAGGCGTATTCTGTTGGAGAGTTAAGCTTTAATCTCTTTTAATTTTTCTGCCAATAAGTTCAGAAAATTAGTAAGCGGTTTTTCAACCATCATTTTCATCATCATATTCAGTTCAGCATTAAAATGAAATTGTGCCTGGCATTTTTCTTCATTTACCTTTTCCAAACAACATTTTAGTTCAAACGGCAGCTTGCCATCTTCTGCACTCATAATTACACAACTAAACGGCGTACGTTCTGTAATTCTAAGACTAACATTTGGCATACCATCTATTGAAAAAGAACAGCTATCTCTTGTAATTTTTAAATCCTTTACTTGAGGAGGGAATAAGGTGCTGAAATTTGTGAAATCACTAATAAAATTGAAGATTTCTTCTTCAGATTTATTTATTTCAACGGTTTGACTTTTGATTTCGCTCATTTATTTTTTCCAAGTTGAAGGGCTTTCTCTCCATTCTTTTAATAGTTTAACTTCATCATTAGAAATATACTTAGTTTCAAGGGCTTGACTTATGAGTGTTTCGTAATTTCCTAAAGTAAAAAGTTCGCAATTGGCGTTTTTGAAGTTTTGCTCAGCTTCCTGAAATCCGTAACTGAATATAGCTCCCATGCCATTTACTTTAAAGCCGCCATCTTCTAAAGCTTTGACAGCTGCAAGACTGCTTTTTCCACTACTAATTAAGTCTTCAATTACAACTACAGACTGTCCACTTTCAATCTTACCTTCTATAAGGTTTTGTCTGCCGTGTTCTTTTGCAGAAGCTCTTACATAAACAAATGGAAGACCTAATTCTTGAGCAACAAGAACGCCATGTGCAATAGCGCCTGTAGCTACACCAGCAATAACGTCAGGCTTGCCATACTTTGAAAGTATTCCTTCGACTAAATGTTGCCTAATAAACGTTCTTACCTCCGAATGAGATAGTGTAATTCGGTTGTCACAATATATTGGTGATTTCCATCCAGAAGCCCAAACGAAAGGGTCACTTGGGTTTAAAATTATAGCTTTGATTTGCAATAAGGATTTTGCAACTTGCTTGGCTGTTTCTGTATCCAAAATCATGGTGCTAATGTATGAAGTTTTTATAAATCATCACTCTTTAGTTATCTCTAATTATCAAGAAAAAGAGATGGACTATTCATTTCATTTTGACGACTCATTCTCTTGGCCTAAATTGTTTAAGCATATCAACGTTAAAAAACCTTTGAAATTTTGTGTGTATGCTGATAATTATGAGTTAATCTGGAAGACTTTCAAGTCGAACTTTGAAACAATCATTGCAGCTGGCGGATTGGTTGTCAATGATCAGAAGATACTTATGATTTACAGGAATGGGAAATGGGATTTGCCTAAGGGTAAACTAGAAGAAGGAGAGAGTATTGATGTTTGTGCAAGAAGAGAAGTTCAAGAAGAATGTGGTCTTAATGATTTAGAAATTATGACTAAGCTCACAAATACATACCACACTTATGAACAAAATGGTCAAGCTATTTTAAAAGAAACACATTGGTATTTGATGAGCTCTTCACAAAACAGTGGTTTATTGCCTCAAATTGAAGAAGGAATCGATGAAGTAAAATGGGTAAATAAAGGCGATATTTCGACTTACTTAAAAAATACATTTGAAAATATTAAGCGAGTTTTTGAAAGCTATAATGGCTTAAAGTGATATATCTTTAGGTAAAAATTGACTAACGTCACCGCCGTTTTTAATAATGTCTCTAACAATTGTTGAACTTATGTGAGAGTATTTGGGTTCAGTAATTATAAAGATAGTTTCAATGCCATTTTCCATTGAATGATTCATCTGAGCAATCCCTTTTTCATATTTAAAGTCGTGGGAATTACGTAGACCTCTAAGTATATATTTAGCTCCCATCTTTAAACAATGATCAATCGTTAGCCCTTCATAGCGTTCTACTTTAATATTATCGTAGTTTTTGAATACGCTTTCTGCCCATTGAACCCTTTCGTCAATAGAAAAATAATCATTTTTAGCAGAATTAATTCCGATACTTATAATTATTTCATCAAATAAAGGTAATGCCCTTAGGACAATGGATTCATGCCCTTTTGTGAAAGGGGAAAAAGAACCTGGGAAAACAGCGATTTTCTTACTCATGCGTTAAAGTTAAAAAAACTAAACATTACTCGACCATACTGTCGAACATTTTTGAAATAAGGTGATTCACTAAAATCAGTATTATTATCGTGTTCTATTACAAGTATACCGTCTTTTTCTAAAATATCATTATTGAAAATATAGTCAGGAAGTTCTCCGATGTTATCTAGATTGTAAGGAGGGTCGGCAAAAATAAAATTGAATTGGTTTTTACATGATTTTATGAAGCGAAAAGCGTCAGAACGAATTACCGTATTTTTTAAATCAAGCTCTCTATTTACTTTTTTAATAAACCTAATGCAGTTAAAGTTTAAATCTACAGATGTTATGTGCATACACCCTCTTGAAGCAAATTCGTATCCAATATTGCCTGTTCCAGCAAAGAGTTCGAGAAGTTTAATAGAATCGTAATCAATTTGATTTCTAATAATGTTGAATAAACTTTCCTTTGCAAAATCTGTTGTAGGTCTTACGGGCAAATTTTTTGGGGCAATAATTGATTTGCCTTTATATTTTCCGCCAATTATTCGCACAAGTGCTGATGTATTAAAGAATAAAAATTATGAGAATTTATTTTTTCAATATTTTGGCTTACACTTACTTTTCGTTGGCTAAATTCTATTGTTCTAACGTAGGTGTATGCTAAAGTAAATATTTCATCATCTTTTGAAATATCACCCATGAATTCAAGAACTATATTCTCTGGATTTAATTCGACTTGTTCGCAAGTAAACAATACATAGTAGATACAGTCATGTGCATTCTTATAATTGAAAACGTTATGGTAAATAAATTTAGAGTGGTCAAAAACACTAATACATATCTGATTGTGGGTGACATTAACAATCATTTTTTGACCATCAAAATTTTTATTTTCAGAGAGTAAATGGGGAATGTATCTACTAGAAAAGTGTTTTACTTTTGAGCTGGGCAGATGGGTTGTAATTATATCTTGTTCAGCTTTGGAAATCCCGTAAACACAATGGCTATCAAGAATACTGATTTCATCTGTGAGAATATCCAGTTCCTCTATTTTCCTATGGTTGAGCTTCAATAGGTCTTTTCTATACTCGTTTGAAAAAATTGTTGAAGGAACTAATGTGCTTTTCTTGGTTGTAATACTAATAATAGAAGAGACATATCTTTTAGATAGCCAGTTATTTTCTTTAAAAATTTTTTCTATTTGAGAGAGGGATTGTTCGTAAGATTCAATGCCTAAAATTTCCTTGTCATTCCTAATGCAGTAGGAGAGGCCGTTGAGTCCAATTTGAATTGATATGTGACACTCTTGGGGTAAAGAATGTAGTTCTAATGCTTTTAGGTCAAATGATGAAAAAGCTGGATTATTCACCCCAATTTCCGTTGATAGACGCATCTGACATTGATCCAACTCTAATGGTTTTTTCAAGGTCAATACCCTTATTGGAAGCGTCTAAGCCATTCAGAAAGGTTGCGTAATTAGTTGAAACTTCAAATACTTGAACGACTACTTTACCTTTTTCAATGTTACCTGATTCGATAGAAAAAGTTTCTTCTGAAAAAGGAACTGAGGAGAGTTCATCTAAGTTGAAAGTAAAACGGTTATCACGAGTAGATAAATAATCGTCACTAAAAATGGATTCGTATGCAGGGACAAAAACAGTATCTCTACTAATTATTCCAGCCTTTAGTGCTTGATCTTCAGTTAGTGAATCTGGAACTTCACCGATGGCTTTAATCAAAACTAGTGAATCATTTTTCACAAAGCTTATGAGCGTATTAAAATCACCAGCATAAACTCTATATTTGTCTTTAAAAGCGATTTGAGCTGTTCTAATATCCTTTAAATCTTGAATTACTGCAGACTTCCTGAAATCAGCAACTTCTTGAAATTCCTTTAAACTAATTGGACTTCTGTATACTAACCAAGCTAAAATGATTATTACTGGCCATAATAAAAGTTTAATTGTTTTTGTATTCATGATTTTTCGAATAAAAGTTAATACACGCAAATCTACAATTTTTTTGAGTATATTATGGTAAATTTGGCTCTACTTCAATTCTCTAATGAATACAAATAAACTTCAGCAATTACTCGTTAAAAATTTTAAGCACGATCTTACTACTCAACAGTCTGAAGTGGTTAATCAATTATCTGAATTTGTTGAAGAATCTAGCTCCAACAGCCTTTTTCTTCTAAAAGGGTATGCAGGTACAGGAAAAACGACCTTAATAAGCTCACTTATAAATAGTTTGTGGTCAGTCGGCAAGAAAGTAGTGCTTTTAGCGCCTACAGGCAGAGCTGCTAAAGTCCTTTCGACTTATTCTAAAAAATCAGCATTCACTATACACAAAAAAATATATTGGATTCGAACCAATTCTCAAGGTAATTCATACGTAGCTTTACAAGAGAATAAGCATACAAATACAATTTTTATTGTAGATGAAGCCTCGATGATTCCTGATGTGAATGATAAAGGGTTTAGTGGAAGAGTATTGTTAGATGATTTGATCGACTACGTCTATTCAGGTCTAATGTGTAAGTTGATTTTTGTGGGCGATACCGCTCAATTACCCCCTGTACATTTAGATATAAGCCCAGCCTTAGATCACAATCTTCTAGGGGTTAAATATAGAAAAGATGTATATAGTGCCGAGCTTACTCAGGTTGTCAGGCAAAAGTCATCTTCTTTAGTATTGAAAAATGCTACAGACTTAAGAAACACTATTACAAAAGATGAAACTTCATATCCAAAAATTAGTTGCGATGATGATGTTTTGCGCTTAGATGTTGGAATGGATATTCAGGATGCTTTAGAAGATGCTTATTCAACCTCTGGTGTTGAAGGAACTGTTGTAATATGTCGTTCGAATAAACGCGCCAACCTATACAATCAACAAATTCGTTTGCGAATAAGAGGACATGAAGAAGAGATTTCCTCAGGTGATTTTCTAATGGTTGTGAGAAATAATTATTTCTGGTTACCAGAAGGCAGTAAAGCTGGTTTTATTGCTAATGGAGACACTATTGAAGTGATGCGGATTTATGAAATTAATGAACTTTACAATCGTCGTTTTGCCCGTATTTCAGCAAGACTTGTTGACTATCCTGACGAAGATTATATCGAATGTGTGGTAATGTTAGATACATTGACTTCTGAGAGTCCCGCTATGACTTATGAAGAATATAAAGCATTGTATGATGAGGTGTCGAAAGACTACAACGATATTCCTCAAAAAGCAAAACGCAATAAAGAAATTAAATTGAACCCATTTTTTAATGCCCTTCAGGTAAAGTTTGCATATGCTATTACATGTCATAAATCCCAAGGGGGGCAATGGGAGAATGTTTTTGTTGAACAAGGTTATTTTATTGATGATATGTTAAATAAAGAATATTTTAGATGGTTGTATACTGCTATGACAAGAACAACAAAAAGATTATTTTTGATTAACTTTAAAAAGGATTTTTTCAATTAATACCATTTATGAAGAAGGTAATATCACATGCTATTTTAAAAATTATGGGATGGAAAATCGTTGGTGATATTCCATCAGTAAAAAAGTATGTCATTATACTTGCCCCTCACACCAGTAACTGGGACTTTATCATTGGTAGATGCTTTGGATATATATTAGGTATTGAAGCAAAATTCTTAGGTAAAAGCCAGCTGTTTAAATTTCCTTATGGATGGATTTTTACTTTGATGGGGGGTATTCCTGTCGATAGAAGTAGGCACAATAATTTAGTATCCTTTGCTATTGATTTGTTCAATAAAAGCGATGAACTAGTTTTAGGGTTAGCTCCTGAGGGTAGTCGTTCTAAAGTAGATGCTTGGAAGTTGGGTTTCTATCACATTGCAGTAGGGGCAAATATTCCTATAGCTATTTCATATTTAGACTACAAGAACAAAGAAGCCGGTGTAAAAACGATGTTTTTGCCAGAGGGTGAAATTGAAAAAGATTTAAAGAGCATTGAAGACATTTATAAAAATGTTCATGCAAAACACCCTAAAAAATACAATTCTAAAATTTTCTAAAGATTATTTAGAATAATTTCCAATTCTGCTTCAGTTACTTCAGTCATAGAGCCAATAATTTCAATATGGTCTAGAGCAATAGTTGCGTTTACAAGAGCATAAAAATAACTACCGTTTGATTCAGAAATTACTACAAAACTGACATCCATTCCTACAGGGGTAGAATAATTAGCTCCTAAATCAAAGGTGCCATCAGTATCATAATCACTAAGGCTTGCTACCGAGTTTATATCATCGTAATAGATGAATACAGCCGAATTGTCTCCATTGAAAGTGTCAGGTAAAACCACTTGAACTTGTGTGAGTGGATCGCCAGAATTGTAAAAATAATCGCAGTTTATCCAGCCAATAGAGTCGATTTCAAAATCAAAACTAAACCAAGATTCTTGACCTGTGCTATCGTTGGCATTGGTGTTGGTTATCACAGTATCGTCTACACTTTCATCCCAACCAAATCCGCCTTCATTATTAAAGCTTCCGTCAAAGAAATCCATTGAAACATATGAGTTAGTAGGTATGCTAACTGATACAGGGTTGTTATCATCAATACTTAGTTGCTGACCATTTTGAGTGGCATTTAAGTACACAATACCGCCAGATACTAAGAGGTCGCCACTATGTGTAAACGTTGGCCTATTCATCAACATCATTTCTTTTTTTGTCAAAGCCTCTATTAACTCAATATCGATATTTCCACTTACAGCAACACCTGATGAATTAACAAAAGTATATGTGTTAAATGTGTAGGTAATCCCTTTGTTACTAGTAAATGTTTGACTTGTTGACGGGTTTATATTAACTGTTTGCGTGGCGTTTTCAAGATTGTCTTCAAAAAATTTATTTATCTCACTTGTAGGTGTAGGGCTAATAGTTGAAGGAAGAACGATTACTTCAGTTTCTTTTTCACATGAATTAAAAGTGAATAAAGCGATAGATGTTAGAGTTAAAATTGATAATATTTTCTTCATAATGTATTGTTTTAGATTTTTATACCTTATTCAAAGTTAATAAAATAATAATCAATTGACATTAGTCAATTTCGTATTCTTATGAATCCAAATTGAAAAAAGCACCAATTTTGGTGCTTTTTTCAACTGATTTAATGTTAAAAAAATTAATCAATAATTAAACGTTTTGTTTCATTGATTTTGTCACCAATTATTTGAATGAGATATATTCCATTTGGTAATTTTCCAGAATCATATGATAATTTATTTTTAGATGTTGAATGGCTTAAATTGACTTCTCTTCCTTGTGAATCTAGAATATTAATTTCAGCATTCTCCACTTCTTCTCCTTCAACAAAAAATATATCATTAGCAGGGTTAGGGTAAATGCTAAGCCTAGAAGTCTCATAAAAATCTTCATATTTAAGAGGAGACCCTACTGTAAAGTTGAAATTAATGTTATCACCAAAATCACCATCGAAATTCTTAATTAAACCAGATCCAGGCTTAAAAATTCGACACGCACCCACACCATTATTGTTTGCCCAAAAGTCGATTCCATCATCATCAGAGTCATCAACTCTAAATGTATAGCAGCCGTATTCTAGTTGAATAGTATCTCGGTAAGTGGTGTTATTACCCAATCCACTTCTTGAGAATACACTATTTCCTTCATTGTCAATTATTTTATAGCTACTCTCACTTCCAACATTATTTGTTTTGAAGTAAATGACAATTTCTTCGGGTAATACATCTGGAATTTCGAATTCAGAATGGTATAAGTTATTGTGTTCATACTCGTCGGCACTTCCATTTGGTGAACTTACTTCAACATGAAAAACATTATTTGAAGGGTTAACAGTAAGCCAAAGTGATAGTGGAGAAGGTAAACTTACTGTTTCAGTCTCGTTAAAATCAAGACTACCAGTCCAATTATAACTTTGCGGACTTGTAGCATTATTAATCCAATACTTAATAACTAATGTCGTTAAGGTCGTTTTACCTGTATTTTTAATCACTACCTTAGGAGTATGACATATTGAATTATACCTACTAAATTCAACTCTATTGGATGGTTCTCTGACTTCAACAACAGAAGCGTCTAAATCATGGTTTATTTCACCGTATGTGATTAACTGGTTATTGATAATATAGTTTGATGTTCCACTAGCGTTCAATACACCATAATCAATTGATACTGTTGAGTTATTACCGACAAGTTCAGTAATATCGTAATGTTTTACATCTGTAGGAGCCCCTGGACACCATCCTGCTCGGTCATAAATCCATGTTCCTCCTTGAGGGTAGATAGGGTTTTCTGCACATTCTTTCCATACTTGCCAATTGAATTCCGTTGCTCCGCCATTAATGTTTATGTAGTGTTGTCTAGGAATGAATTCGCCTTCCTGCCCATGACCAGTGATGGCTGAACGTATCTTATAGTATTTGGCGTTGGTATTGAGTTTGATATCTCTAGGAGCAAAGTAACGGTCACTTTCTAAAGAGCTATACGATCTGCTTACAGGTCGCCATAACTGATTAAAGCCGATAACGTCTCTTGGTGGTGTACCTAAAATAAATAAAAACTTAATATCCATGTCTTCCATCCATTGCCCCCCTCTTTCCATTGTCATTCTTTTTTTACCATTAAAAACAGGCAAGAAGTCAGTCATATCAAAAGTCCAAGTTTTTCCTGTAGGACCTAAATTAAGCCCTAAGCCATAGGGTGTAACGAAAGACATAATTTCAATTTTTGCTGGCCATCGTCTATAATATTCTAATTGATTAATTGTAATTGTGCCTTCGCTATTTACTGATGTGGATGAAATTTCTTGACCAGTTTCCCCATTAAATGTTTTTGATTCTAATCCCCAATATGAATTTTCGAAGACGGTATTTACTTCATCATCTTCTAGCGTTCCAGGGTTTGGGTTAATGTTATATTCTTGCACAAGATGTGGTTCTATTAAAACTGAGTCAGTAACCGTAGTTGAGTTAACGTTTAGAGTATAATCTCCTCTGAATAATGTTAATTTAGGACGCTTTGAGCTGGACTTGAAAAAACGACTTAGTGATTTTCCTCGTGTTTTTTTCCAAAAATATGGGCTAGAAGAATTAGCAACTAAATTATTAGTTGAAAGATCATTTAACAAAGTGTCTGAGCCTTCATCCATTTTATAATAAGCAACCAGATTACTATAATTTGGATGACTATTATTTAATGAAATGCTTTTCCATTCACTGATTTCAGTTTGTGATAATTCTTTGTCCCATATTCTAACCTCATCCATTATCCCTTTATACCCTTTGATTTTCATAGAACTTATATCTATTGGTTTTGTCTTACCTGTTCCGCTATGCCATAGGCTTCCGTTGAGATAAATTTTCATTTCTCCAGAATTGGTGTTTTTTGTAAAAGCCCAATGGTTCCATTGCCCCTCCAATTCATCGACATTTGCAGATTTATAAATTCTATCAAAATCAGAATTTTCACTACCACAGTCAAAATACACATTACTATCACTCCAAGGTAAGTGAACATTAAAGGCTCTTACGCCATCTGTTTTAATGGCATCAACGGTCCATGTGTTAGAGGGTAATAATTCTGGATATCCAAATACCCAAAAGGATATTGTAATTTCATCAGAAATAGATGATATGGCATCAACAGGAACTTCAATAGAAGCGTTATTAGATAAATCCACAGCATAGCCATTATTTGCAATCAACCCATTATTAGAAGCGTTTTCTGCACTCAACTGTATGGAGTTTGTAGGTTCAGAGTTTGTAAATGAAAATTCTATAATTAGATTGTCAGTTCCGTTCCAAACAAAAGGGCTTGAAAAAATAATTTTATTAGCTCCACTATTGAAAGTGCAGTTGCTGTTATAAACTTCTGTGAAATTTGAGAGTTCTGGTGTTTTGGGGTCTAATTCAGCAAGTGAAGTTTCTTTAATTTTTACTTTAAAAAAGCTTAGAGCCCCAGCATTTGAACTTTCCAATTCTA